>NZ_JACJER010000167.1:0-8417 GCF_014164185.1 Shewanella sp. SG44-6
CCCCGCTTTCTGTTCAATTAATCCGCTGCTAATACCATCGGGAATACGACATGATAAAGCATTAGGATAATCTTCACGGGTCACAATAGGAATAAATACAAACTGCTGTGGATGCAGTTCAATAAACTGCTGGATGGTCTCTAAATAAGCAAGATCTTCACCAAGGCGAACACCATAAACGAGCACGACCTTTTCAAATCGTTGCCAAGGCCCATCAGTTGCCAGCATTGAGATAAAAGGTCCGACAGCGGTGCCTGTGGCAAAAAACCACAAATGTTTACCTTGCAAAGCGCCATTTGGCACCTCGTCTAGAGTCATAAACCCTGTTGCTTTAGACGTAACTTCAATAGAGTCTCCAGGGGTTAATGCTTGTAGATCTGGAGACAGCAGCCCGTCCTCTACCGCAACAGCAAGCACTTCGACATAGTCCTTACCTGGTGGATTCACCAGTGAATATGCACGAGCAACACGCTTTTCATCTCGTATTTGGCTGAGCTTTATAAACTGACCGGCGATAAAAGGTTCGACATCGGCTTTGATCCGCAGTGAAAATAATTTGTCATTCCAATCAATGCGTTCAATTACTTTACCCGTAGTCCACATAGTCACGATCCTTTCACTGAGAGCCAATCTTAATCATAAGAGACTACGTCGCTTGAGTCACGCTTTGTGATTCATCTTTAGCAAGCTTATCTTGCTTAAATTGCGCTAACCCTTGCTGTATCAGTTCATATGTTTTATCCACACCAGCGGCTATATCACCTTCTAACACCTTTAAACCAGACAATATATCGCTAGCCTCTTTAAAGCCTTGATCTATGGCATCACCAATTTTGAGCATAAAACTATCAACTTGCTCATCTAGTCCCATAGATTTATTTTGTTGTTGGTGAATAGAGAAAAAATTTGTGGCAAAGCTCACAATGCGATCAGCTGTTGCCTCTGGTGAGTAATCCACTCCGCTATCAACGCCCTTCTGAATTGCGTTGTCTCCAAGCGTAGGGGCAAGTTCTTGGTTAATGGCTTCAATTGCGGCGCGATAAAGCAACGCCATAGACTTGTCACCCGCAGAAATACTCACTTCCTCCTGTGCGGCAAGAATACTGTTGTTCATCATTTGACGACTCAGTTGACTCACTGATACTTTAGCTGATGAATTTACCGCTGAACTCGTATTATTAGCTTTATTTTGAGTTGAAGTATTCGCTTCACTGGTTGGAGTATTGTTGTTTTCTCGTCCCTTCACATTTGAGGGCGCTGCGCTTTTAATGTCCATAATAGTGTCTTATTTAAAGTAACGGATAGCTTAATTATCGACCAAAAAATGCATACCTGAAGTCATAATGAAATAAATATACGATTTAATTCACTGCAATAATGACCATAAATGCTTCTTCGTTTTAAAACAAAGCAGTTAGATAGCAAGCAGAAAAAATAAACGATATAGTGAGATTATATTTGGCATTGCTAATATGGTTAATTAACCAGACTCAATTACTATCATTACTGCGACTAAATTACCGCGAATAAACACACAGTACTAGATTCAATTTAAGGACAATAATATGCCGCAACAACATTGGTTTATGTGGGGAATGGATATCTTCTCTGGTCTTTTCTTAGTGTTATTTTGGCTATTACTGATTGCGGTCATTTACATGTTTATTGCTGATAAATGGCAAACAAAACAAGCCATACGCCATAATTACCCTGTTATCGGTCGCTTTCGATATATATTTGAAAAACAGGGTGAGTTTTTTAGACAATACTTTTTTTCTCAAGATCGTGAAGAACTGCCGTTTAACCGTGCCGAGCGCAATTGGGTATATCGCGCAGCAAAAATGTTGACCGTACAATTGCATTTGGATCAACACAAGTTCTAGATAAACCCGGTTCAGTGATGTTCATGAACTCAGCCTTCCCAGTCAGCGATCATGACTCTCACAAGACAATAGACGTAACCATTGGTCCAGATTGCACCCATCCTTACACAACCAGTAAAATTTGCCATATTTCAGCAATGAGCTTTGGTGCATTATCTCGACCAGCGATAACGGCGCTATCTCATGGTGCAGCGAAAGCAGGTTGCTGGCTCAATACTGGTGAGGGAGGATTAAGCCCGTATCATCTTAAAGGTCATTGTGACTTAGTGTTTCAAATCGGGACTGCCAAATATGGTGTCCGAGACGAACAAGGCCATTTAGATCCTCAAAAACTCAGCGATATAGCAGCCCACCCTGAAGTTAAAATGTTTGAAATTAAGTTGAGCCAGGGCGCGAAGCCAGGGAAAGGAGGGATTTTACCTGCAGTAAAAGTGACCGAAGAAATCGCAGCCATTCGCGGTATTCCAGCAGGACACGACTCAATTAGCCCTAATGGCCATATTGAATTACACAATGTTGCTGACATTGTCGATATGATAAATCAAGTAAGAGACATTACCGGTAAACCAACTGGCATTAAGGCTGTATTAGGCGATATGTCTTGGGTAACAGAGTTTTTGGATGAAATTGAGCAACGTGGGATAGAATATGCCCCAGATTTTTTTACGTTGGACAGCTCAGATGGCGGCACTGGTGCAGCGCCACAGGCATTGATGGACAACGTTGGGTTACCACTAAGGCAAAGCTTGCCGTCTCTGGTTGATCTATTGAATCAACGCGGCTTTAAGCAACGCATTAAAGTCATCGCAACGGGTAAAATGATTATGCCATCTTATGTGGCTTGGGCATTGGCCACTGGCGCAGACTTTATTGCTTCAGCTCGCGGCAATATGTTTGCCTTGGGTTGTATTCAATCACTACAGTGCAACAGAGACACCTGCCCAACGGGTATCACAACCCACAATATCCGTCTGCAAAAAGGCTTAGATCCTAAAGATAAATCTGTGCGAGTGGCAAACTACAATCATTTCTTACATTATGATTTAACTATGATTGCCCACTCTTGTGGCGTAACGGACCCAAGGTATTTAACCCGTCATCACGCTCGAATAGTGCAATCGTCTGGAGTTGCAGTCACCCTTGATAATCATTACCGTCATATGCAGTAGAGAAGCGCATCAATCCCAGTAAACAACTGGGGTTGATGCGCGCGATTACTTTGCCGAATATCATTAAAGGGTGTATAATAAAATTTGATGTTTGTCACAGTAAGCGGTCTTAGTGTGATTTTAAAGCGAAATCAAACAGAAGGATTTCATGTTGAATATCAAAAAGAATGCAGTAGATCTTAATGTTGATCTAAATGTCAAAAGCTTAAGTTTAAGCTGTAAAAACTGTAATCGAATGACAGAAATCGAAGGCGAGCTAGTGTGTTTTGAGCAAGGAAAAATTAAATGCTTAACTCTCGATCCGTCTCCAGCAGCATTGATAAAAATGGTGTGTATTAATTGGCAAAAAAAATAAGCCAGTCATCGTTATACTCTCTACTAAACCATTGTTTCAGCCAATCCTCTTGTCCTTACATTATCCAGAAAATCTCATTTAGCAATTAATCCTCTTTGAGCATTAAATGAAATCACTTAAGCCAAAGCCAATACTGCAGCTGTGATAACAGCCGCTACTAGAATATGATTTTATTACACTCGATTAATCCCAAAGTACATGGGAATTGTATTGTGGGATGGCTAGATTGATATATTGCTCTTATCCAAGTCGCTGTCCATTGCCTTCGCGAGAGTCACTCCACGAGTCGTCACTCTTAAACCGGCACACAAATCGTTGTAGACTATTTTAATCGCATCATCAGACATGTTACGCCCTTTTAGCATTGCCATAATAGCAAACCAATCAGTTGTCACTTGATGTCGGGTGCCTTCTAGCGCCGCAATTAACGCAATATTATGCACAAGTCACCTCCATACACGAATTCGCACCTTTAATAAAATCCAATTGATTGAAAAGTATAGCTATCTGGGGATAATACACCATAAGTCGGACTATAGATTAACTGCGTTGATCACTGCCGTCAAAAATTTCAGTCACGATAGATCTAACAAGTCAGTTTACGCGCTATTCTTTGCTGCTTAAGTATTCAATTATAGCGTTTAGCGTTATAAATAGCGGCCATTTATGTAAAACTTAAATGCTGTATAAGCCTTACTCATAGTCAATAAAGCATAAATGAAAAACAGCAACTTCGGTATTTTATTCTTTTATATCACCTAGCAACATAGCAACGTCCACTAGGCATGTGGCAGATTTTTTTGTTCATGTTGAATATGCCAAAGTCGTGCATAAAGACCTTGTTTAGCTAACAAACTGACATGAGTACCATGCTCAACAATCTTACCTTTACTCAATACTACTATTTGGTCGGCATCAATAATGGTCGATAAACGATGGGCCACCACTAAACTTGTGTGTCCTTTAGCAGCATCTCTGAGCGCGCTGAGAATCGCTTGCTCAGATCGTGAGTCGAGAGACGATGTTGCTTCATCAAACACTAGGATGGGCGAGCCCTTCAACACAGCTCGAGCAATAGCAACTCGTTGTTTTTCTCCACCTGAGAGCTTTAAACCTCTCTCCCCCACTTTGGTATTGCCTTTATCTGGTAATGATTCAATAAAGTCGCTCAAATGCGCTAGCTTAACTGCTGCGACAATCTCATCATGAGTCGCATCGGCACGACCATAGCGAATATTTTCGTAAATAGAATCATTAAATAACACGGTATCTTGCGGGACAACAGCAATAGCTCTTCGCAAAGCTTGCTGGCTAAAGTGACGCACATCAATGCCATCAATAGTGATTGCACCACTAGCAACATCATAAAAGCGGAATAGCAATTTAATAATAGTTGATTTACCCGCGCCACTGTCACCGACTACAGCAATTTTTTTCCCTGCTGGCACCTCGAAGCTAACACTGTTCAAAATAGGGCGTTGGTCGTATTGAAAACTCACATCGGTAAACTTTATCGTCCCAATCGTTGGGCTAATCTCAATAGCATCATCCGAATCTAATACTTGTGGTTGTTTGTCTAAAATATCAAACATACGCTCAATATTGGCTAATGCACCGCGGATCTCACGATAAACAAACCCTAAGAAATTTAACGGAATAAACAACTGCATCATAAATGCATTAATTAACACAAAGTCACCAATAGTCATTGAGCCCTGGCTTACTTCATAAGCCGCTAATGCCATCATAGCTGTCATAGCCACAGCGATAATTAACGCTTGACCACCGTTTAGGGCAAACAATGATAAACGATTTTTTCGTTTTGCCACTTCCCATTGCTCAAGTGCAGAGTCATATCGTTGTGACTCAAATTCTTCGTTATTAAAATATTTTACGGTTTCATAATTTAACAAGCTATCCACTGAACGAGTATTGGCCAGCGAGTCAGCTCGGGCAGCATCACGAACATAACCGGTGCGCCACTCAGTCGCTACGATAGAATAACCAATATAAGCTACAACAGAAACTAAGGTTATCAGCGCAAAACTGATGCCATAATTATAAAAGAAGACCCCAATAACAAGCATAATCTCAAGCAGGGTTGGTACGATATTAAATACCATAAAACGCATTAAAAAATTGACACCACTGGTGCCACGTTCAATGTCGCGGGATAAGCCACCGGTGCGACGATCTAAGTGAAAATCAAGATCGAGTCGATGCAAATGTTCAAATACCGCCCGCCCAAGACGACGGATAGCACGTTCGGTGACTCGGCCAAATAAGGTGTCACGAACCTCACCAATAATGACATTGAGTAAACGAACCGCGCCATAAGCTAATACCAAGCCAACCGGGACTGCAATAAGCTGGGCCGGAGATTGTTTATCTAAGGTATCGACTAATTCTTTCAAAAGAAATGGCAATGCAACACTGGCGAGCTTAGCAACCACTAAACAAATCATAGCCAAAATCACGCGCGCTTTAAATTCTAGTAAATATGGCCATAACAGGCGTAAAACATGCCAATTTAACTTCCCTACCGGGCCTTCAAAATACGCAGAAGGTCTCATTTATGCTCCAGTTATTTACCGCTGCTAGGCAGTTTACGATGATCTAATATTGATTGTCTTATTATATGCCATTTTCTTATCAGACATTGCTCACATTACGATGTAATAACGGCAAACTCACCAGGATCATAAAAGGGGGGGGTAATCGCATGTAAGTAGTACGTAGGTAGCACTTTAGTAGTATATTTATAGGATCCGCATTAGTCATAAATACTATATTTCAAACTTTTTTAGCCCTTTTAAGCTTTTTTAATCTAAATTGAGTTATTTCTGTAAGCAGAATTTGTTATTCTTTGGTTACATAAAAATGCTTGTTTGATAGTAAACAAACAACGATTTACGAGTTTAAAGGATACTTTATGTTGGAGAATTCAAAAATTCAGTACCCACCATTACAACTAATACAAACATGGGTATGGATGATGATTGAATCAGGTAACCCTGAGTTGCAAGAAAAAGGCCGTGATAATCTCATATCGGCTTTTGGCAGTTTAGCTAAGGCCAATGAATACTTAGTACAAGGTATAAAAAAATAAGGCGCATTTAGCGCCTTATTTTTACGTCAGTTTACACCCACTTTATGCTTGTCGACGGTTCAGGACACTTTGATTTAATCTCGCTAGCAGCGTCTCAGTGTCATCCCATCCTATACAAGCGTCAGTAATGCTTTGCCCGTAACACAGAGCACTGCCTTCAATTAAATCTTGACGCCCTTCAACTAAATGGCTTTCGACCATTACACCAAAAATAGCATAATTTCCTTGAGATATTTGCCCTGCCACATCTTCAGCAACCATCATCTGCTTTTTATAATCTTTACTGCTATTGGCGTGGCTAAAATCGATCATAATGTTATCAAGCAATTCTGATTTAGTCAGCTGCTGAGCAATATCAACTACATGTTCAGCGCTATAATTGGGAGTGCGTCCACCGCGTAAAATAATATGGCAATCAGGATTACCTTTAGTGGAGACAATAGCCGAATGACCAAACTTAGTCACCGATAAGAAATGATGTGGAGCATTAGCAGCCCCAATCGCATCAATGGCCACCTTAATGGTACCGTCGGTACCATTTTTAAATCCGACTGGGCAAGAAAGACCTGATGATAGCTCTCTGTGAACTTGCGACTCAGTCGTGCGTGCCCCAATAGCGCCCCAACACATCATATCGGCAACATATTGAGGTGTTATCATATCTAAAAACTCACCCGCGGTTGGGATACCAGCATCGTTCAAATCAACTAATAGTTTACGAGCAGTGCGTAAGCCATCATTTAATTGAAAACTGTTATCCATATAAGGATCATTGATTAACCCCTTCCAACCAACCGTTGTTCTCGGCTTTTCAAAGTACACTCGCATAACAATTTCAAGCTGATCTTTATACTGCTGACGTAACTTAACCAAACGTTGACCATACTCTAACGCGGCAACAGGATCATGGATTGAACAAGGGCCAATCACCACTAAGATGCGATCATCTTTACGCGCTAAAATATTATGAATACTGTTACGTGCATTGAAAACGGTTGTTGATGCATGTTCGGTTGCCGGAAATCGCTCTAGAATCGCAATTGGAGGTAGCAATTCTTTTATTTCATCGATACGAATATCGTCATTTTGATAATGCATAGTGGTTACAACTCCGGCAAAACATATAATTTATCTGATTTAATATAAGGCTAAATCAGCTGATACAATCCATTAAGAAATGATAAAAAACCATCGAGAAAATGAATAAGAATCTTCAATTTAACCAGTATTTATCGACAAATCAATCAAGTATTACTCATCTGGGCCGATAAAAGAGACAATAAAAATTGATTCGTTAGCAATACGCTAAAACAATGACTGATGATCCGACAGGACCTTGGTATAAACGGAGTATTAAGTAAGGCTATTTGATGATTTTTTTATATTCAATGACGCTAAAGATAACTTGTCTTATAATCAAAGTGTACTCATGATGTTAATGTGCTTTACTTTGGTTATTACCATGAATCAACACAAGGATGATGATCTATTTAACACTAAGCAGTATCTCCTGAGGAGACTAACCATTGAAAAGCAATATCGTTTTTTCTATCTGTTTATTTAACTTATTATTAGGCTTTTGTAGACCCTTATCTGCCACTTTATTATCCTCAATAGAAAATGTACCCCTATCAGATAAATTTAACGCGCTGAGCAAGAATGAACAATCGCCGCTAATGATCGACAGCATTAGTTTTTCAACCAGTGATAGTATTGCTCCGTATTTCTTCGCTGATGAAGAGATTGGTGTGCAATATGATCTATTAAAAGCCGCCCGGCTTGCCCCAGCGTTTTGAGCAAAGCATTGACCGCACCTGGAGCCAGCGCTTTTTCCTGAATGTGATCCCAGCGGTTGGTGGGACGAAACACCGGACCGTTGGTGATGCCCGCTGCATCTAACC
>NZ_JACJER010000168.1:0-8215 GCF_014164185.1 Shewanella sp. SG44-6
GGTAGGTATTTATAAAGACGAAGCAGGGCAAACGCCGATTCTATCTTCTGTAAAAAAAGCTGAAGCCATTTTACTTGAAACCGAAAAGACAAAAAACTACCTGGGTATTGAAGGTGTGCAAGCCTATAATCAGGTCGTTCAAGAATTATTGTTTGGACCTCAAAGCACTATTATTACTGATAAACGTGCGGTTACAGCTCAAGCCCCTGGTGGAACAGGTTCGTTACGAGTAGCATCAGAATTTTTAGTTCGAAATACTGGCTCAACCACCATTTGGGTCAGTAATCCTACTTGGGCGAATCATCAAAATATTTTCGAAACAGCTGGATTAACGGTTAAAGAATATCGTTACTATAAAGCTGAAAGCCACGATATGGATTTCGATGCGATGTTAGCCGATTTATCCACTGCAAATGTTGGTGACGTAGTATTACTCCATGGTTGCTGTCATAACCCAACCGGTATCGATTTATCGTTGGAGCAGTGGCAACAAGTAGCTAATATTTGTTTAGAAAAATCATTATTGCCGTTATTTGATTTTGCTTACCAAGGTTTTGGGGCAGGTATTGAAGAAGATGCTCAAGGTTTGCGTGCCGTTGCCGCTGTGGTACCAGAGTTATTAATTGCTAATTCGTTTTCTAAAAACTTTGGTTTATACAATGAGCGTGTAGGCGCGGTAACTATAGTTGCAGAAACTCAACAAGATGCAGTGACAAGTTTTAGCCAAATTAAAAAAACCATTCGCGCAAATTATTCTAATCCTCCGGCACACGGTGGTTTAATCGTTAGCACCATTTTATCTGATGCTGCACTGCGTCAAGAATGGCAAGCCGAATTAACTCTGATGCGTGAACGTATTGCCGAAATGCGCACTTTGTTTGTTGAGAGTTTAAAATCTGAAGGCGTACAACAAGATTTCAGTTTTATCTCGCGCCAAAATGGTATGTTCAGTTTTTCTGGTTTAAACAAAAGCCAAGTGGCTCGTTTAAAAGATGAGTTTGCTATCTATATTGTCGGTTCTGGTCGTATTAGCGTCGCAGGCTTAACAAAAAATAATATGGCTGCAGTATGTAAGGCGATTGCACAAGTTATCTAGCATTGAATGCATGAGACACAAAAAGGGCTACTTTAAGTAGCCCTTTTTTATGCCTTTTTATAGTGACATTACAAGGTCACTATAACTCAGCAACAAAGGCCACTTGAACTTAGGCTATGCAGTCAACCGGTTTATGGTGTAAGTCGCAAACTTGGCCAATCGCTGCCGCTAATGCCAATTTATCATGAAGCCCAGGATGATGTTGACTGACTAATGGGAAACAATTAAAACGAACACCGTCGATATTTGAGTGATAAAGATCAATTTCTTTACCATGCTGAATAACATCAGCAATGACTTTTTTACCTATTACCTGATTGAACCAAGCAATTTTATCTTCAATACTAAAAGTACTTGCAGGTGAGTACTCCGCGGTTAAGTTATCAATTAACATCACATGTGCGTTGGAGTCACGAATGCTCTTGGCAATTTGTGGCAGTAATAAAGGTGGAAGTATACTGGTTAAAAAACTGCCTGGACCAATAATAATTAAATCCGCTTTTGCTAGAGCGCTACATGCTTCAAAAGTGGCTTCTACTTCGGGCTCTAATGATAAAGCAATCGGTGCCTCACTCATGCCATCAACGTTGAGTTCTCCAAACACTTTGTTACCACAATGGGACAGCGCAACAAGGTGAGTCGAGGCTTCAGACATAGGGATAATTTGGGTTTCAATTTTAAGTAAACCTCGAATTAAATTAACCGCTTCAAGAGGTCTTACGCAAAGCTGATCGAGTGCATGTAACACCAGGTTACCTAAGTTATGCCCAGAAAGTTCATTGTCGCCGGTGAAGCGATGATCAAACAACATCGAACCTAACGAAGGCCGTGATGCAAGGTGTGAAAGACAATTACGTAAATCGCCCCAGGCGATAGTTTGCTGATCCTGTCTAAGTCGTCCGGTAGAACCGCCATTATCAGTGGTGGCAACAATGCCGGTTAATCTTGGGCCTAAAAAAGATAATGCAGCTAGAATACGGCCTAATCCATGTCCGCCACCAATGGCGACAACATGATGATAATTATTGAGTTGTTGATTCAACATAATTTTAGCTCAAGTCCTTGAGTTGTTGAATAAAACGATACGCAGTTAATGAAACACTGCCCCGTTGTCACTGTCGATTAATTTTAACTGTATATGGTCATTAAAGTGTAATTATTTTTAGGTTTTGCTATCTGAGACAATCACAAATGTCATTCTCAGATTTGGATCACGCTAATCACAAAAGTGCTTTACTGTATCCTATCGACCTTTAAGGTTATAATTAATTATATTTATAAATTGAAAATGCATTTTGATAAGGCAGGTACTGTTGAAAATAGGCACTATAGGTCAAGTGACATTTGCGTTAGGCTTAGCCGTTTTAGCACTGTTAGCAATTAGGCTATGGATTATCCCTAGTCAGACACAGGTCTCGGTAGACTCAGCAGCACAGCAGCTAAGTAACATTGACCTTGGTAAAGTACCTAAGTTTGCTGAAATAAGTGATATTCCTACTAAAAAACAAACTTTCTTTAATTATTTTCGTCCTGCTATAGAAGCTCAAAATCAAATTATTATTCACGAACGTCAATTTTTATTGGCTGTTATTGAGCAAAATGATAATGGTTTAGGATTAAGTGAAGCGGATAATAATAGGCTTACATCACTTTTAAACAAATACCAATATGACGTGAAATCATTAACTCGTAATACCTTGACGCCATTGTTAAAGCGCATCGATATTATTCCTATTGATATGGTGCTAATACAAGCAGCTAATGAGAGCGGGTGGGGCAGTTCCCGGTTTGCTATCGAAGGGTTTAACTTTTTTGGTCAATGGTGTTTCACTGAAGGTTGTGGTTTAGTTCCATTAGCAAGAACCGATGGCAAAACTCATGAAGTTGCAGTTTTTGATTCACCCAAAGATTCTATTATTGCCTACATGATTAATTTAAATACCCATCCAGCATATCGCGTATTCCGGTCAATTCGTGCTGATTTACGTGCGCAGAAAGTTAGGCCTACAGCTGAAAAGTTAGTCTATGGCTTAATTAATTATTCAGAACGAAAAGATGAGTACATTGATGAATTACTCGAAATGCTAAAACACAATAAACAATATCTACAAGGGAATAACGCGAATGCGTAATCGTACGTTAATTAACGGATTTATTTTTATATCGTCTATTTTTTTAATCAACAGCAGTAGCGCTGAAACCGTGTCTTTAGAATACAATGGTTTTTATGACCGATTAAAACAAGTCAATAAGCAAAACTATCCATTAGTTGAGTTAGCATTTAGCGTTCCAATCACCCCAGATTGCACCATAGTGTCAGGCAGTATTACTACCGAGAATGACCAATATCCATTAACGTATAGTAAACAACAGCGATTATTTATTCCTTATGATCCACAGTTAAAGTCTGATAGAGGGTTAGTCAATATTAAGGTGGCTGGAGAGGCTAAACAGTGTGCGATTGCCATGCAAGTTAGAGCGAAAGAAACCAAGCAAGGTTTCACTCAAACTGAACTGTTAGCCTTAACAGAGGATATGAATAAGCTGCTTGATGGTTTACAAGGTTTCCCGATGAAGTATTTCCGCAAACCGATTAATGGATTATCGTTTGAGTTTACAGATATGCAAAACCAGACAGTGAAAGTCGTTATCGATGATGTGGAAACGATTGCTAAGGAAAAATATACCTTAACAGTTGAACAAATAAATCTGCTAAAACAGATTTCATTTACTCAAAAGCCTAGCATTATCAGCCCTCTGGTGACCCATTAATAATAAAGGCGTTGATGTTCATCAACGCCTTTCATTTAAATCGCGAGCGTTAACATGTTTACTAGGGTTTAAATGTTGCCACTACATCGATTCGATTGCTGATGTCTAAATTAATATGACCATTATTACTGATATCGACAAAATCAAACGCTGGTAAGTCTGCATCCGCTACATCGCCAGTGTTAACTACATCTGGATTACGTTTTAGTGATACAAAATCAAACTGTTCACGATCTACACCTTGCGATGGCGAGGTGTTTTGCATTGCAGTAAAGATAGTTTCAAGACGACCCGGATGTTGTTTGTCCCACATTTGTAGCATGTCTTTAACGGCACCACGCTTTAAATTCTCTTGCGAACCACACAAGTTACAAGGAATGATAGGAAACGATTTCAGTGTCGAATACTCTTGAATATCTTTTTCACGACAATAAGCCAAAGGACGGATGACGATATTGGCACCGTCATCAGACAAGAGCTTAGGTGGCATGGCTTTTTGTTTGCCAGCAAAAAACATATTTAAAAATAATGTTTCGATAATATCGTCACGATGATGGCCTAATGCAATTTTTGTGGCACCAATATGTTGAGCAAAGCCATAAAGAGTACCACGACGCAAACGAGAGCAAAGAGAACACGTGGTTTTGCCTTCAGGGATTTTTTCTTTAACGATAGAGTAAGTATCTTTTTCGAGAATGTGATAAGCAACGCCTATCTCATCTAAGTAAGCTGGTAAAACGTGTTCCGGAAAGCCAGGTTGTTTTTGGTCTAGATTAACCACCACAATTTCAAATTTAATTGGGGCACGTTGTTGAAGATTTAATAAAATATCTAACATGGTGTAGCTGTCTTTGCCGCCAGAAAGACAACACATGACCCGATCACCATCTTCGATCATATTATAATCTGCAATGGCAGAACCAACATTATGTCGCAGACGCTTTTGCAGTTTATTCATACGAGTAATATTTTTTTTAACGATTGTATCTACTTCAACTTCAGACATAAAAATGCGCCCAGTAACCAAGTGTTTCAGGGCGCGTATTATTCCAGTATTCTAGGTCAGGGTAAAGTAGTTAACCCATTCTAATGAACACTAATCTTCTAAAGGTGATTTATAACCATCGGGTTTGATCGCTAACAAGTCGCAATTTATGCTGTCGATAACATGCTCTGCAGTGTTACCAATTAATGCCGCTGAAAAACCAGTGCGACCAACAGTACCTAATACCACTAATTCTGCATCTAACTTTGCTGCCATTTCAGGAATAACATCTTCTGGTAAACCTTCTTCTACATGGCAATTTTCAAGAGGAATATTATAAGCTTGAGCTAAATATTGGACTCTTTGTTCATGCTGCATACGCACAGTGTTGTTATACACATTGGCATCAAAATCGGGCAACTCAATGGCTAAGTTAACTGGCGTACCAGGATAACCATTAACCAGATGCACACTGGCAGAGAACTTTTTAGCTAAATCAAGCGCATGGTTAATAATTTTACCGTTTAGGGTTTGATGATCTTCATCTTCACTCACCACATTAACGGCACAGACAATTTTGCCTTCAACTGGCCAGTCGTGTTCTTTAACCAGCAGCACAGGCACTGGAGATTTACGCATTAAATGCCAATCTGTCGGAGTAAAAATAACAGCTTTTAATTTATCGTGTTCATGGGTGCTTTTTACAATCAAATCATACTGACCTTTCATTGCATGATTAATCACGCTCTCAAAGGGACGATTATGCCAAACAACTTCAGTATTAATCTTGATATTAGACTGACTAAAACCACTAATCGCATTTTCTAACCAAGCAACACGTTGATCAATCACACCTTGACGCATCGCTTCACGTTCTTGGCTAGATAGGATTGAGGTCATCTCGTAAGAGAAGTCAAAAATAGATAAAAATGCAGTAATATCTGCCTGACTTCTTGTCGCTAATTCAACAGCACGTGCCAATGCGGGTTGATGATCCGTTGTAGGATTAATCACCACTAATATCTTCTTATAATCCTTCATATAACCTCCAAAGCTGTTGAGTTTTTTACTTGTTTATTTGTTGATAGTATTACCGTTTCCTAATGAATAAACTATGAGATAGATCATACAAATTTAATTTAAGTGGCAATCCGCGCATTTCCGGCAAGAGTACTTAATGCTGCATGATCTACAATCGAAATGTATTTGCCTTTAACTTCAATTAATCCTGATTTCTGGAATCGGCCTAATAAACGGCTAATCGTTTCAACCGTTAATCCCAAATAGTTACCAATATCACCTCGAGTCATAGTGAGACGAAATTCATGGGGAGAGAAACCACGATTACCAAAACGATTCGCAAGATTATTAATAAATGCGGCTAAACGTTCTTCGGCATTTTTCTTAGAAAGTAGGAGGATCATTTCTTGATCACTCATAATTTCATTACTCATTAATCGCATGATTTGCTGACGTAGTTTAGGCATAGTGCCTGATAACTGATCTAGGGTATCGTAAGGAATTTCGCAAACCATTGACGTTTCTAATGCTTGCGCAAAGCTTTGATGTCGTAGGGCATGAATACCATCAAAACCAATCACATCACCGGCAAGATGGAATCCGGTAATTTGTTCGTCGCCTTGTTCTGTAATGGTATAGCTTTTAATCGTACCAGAACGAATAGCATACAGTGACTTAAGTGTGTCACCAGACTTGAATATAAGGTCACCTTTTTGAATGGGTTTTTTACGTTCAATAATGTTATCAAGTTTATCAAGCTCATCATTGCTTAACGTAAAAGGAATACACAAGGCTTCCATGCTGCAGTCATGGCAATGAATGGCGCAACCTGTTGTGGATGGACGAGCTTTTATCAAATCTGAAGACATACCCATTCTCAATTTATGAAGACAATTATATGTTATACCATTCTGAACTAATAAGGTACTCCGACGATATAGAGTAATATTAGTAAACAGAAGTCTATTTATCACACCATGTTAGCTCTCAATACGTCATAAAAATGTGTATTAATTGCGAGTTCACTGACAACAATCTACGCATTAATGCTTGTTATATTATCTTATTTTCACAGTAACTAAATGTACAAATCACACATCAAGCAATTGATTTAAATAACAATTAAATTCAGCCTTTGCTAATGCGTATCAGCTAAAGTGGTTTTGTTATTGGCTGTTACAATATCATAAAATAACAGTGACCGAACTATATGAGTTGTTGAAAAGCGATGTAAAGTGTTTGCAAACCAAATACCACTAATAAGCCACCACTGAATAATCTCACTGCACGCTTTTGTACCCATTGCGCCAAGGTTTTCGCCGCCAAACCCGCAGCAAATAGAGCAGGTAAAGTGCCTAAACCGAACGCCAACATGATCAAGGCGCCTTGTAATGCGCTACCTGATGCAACAGACCAAGTGAGTGTGCTGTACACCAGTCCACAGGGTAACCAGCCCCAAACCATACCTGCCATAACAGCCTGTAGCGGGTGAGTTATCGGTATAAATTTACGGGTTAGCGGTTGTATATATTGCCACAACAATTTACCCACTTTCTCAATATGCACAATGCCGAACCATATCTGAGCAATATAAAGCCCAGTCAATATCATCATGACTCCAGCAAAAATTCTCAGGAATATTAAATAGCTATCGGCATCAAATAAATGACCTAAGGCTGACACACTGCCACCGACAATGGCCCCCGCGATGGTATAACTAAAAATACGCCCAAGATTATAGCTAAAAAGAAACGTCAGTTGATTGCCTAGGCGACTTTGGCCATTAGTGGGAATGTTGGCTGAAAAAGCACCAATTAATCCGCCACACATGCCAAAACAATGTGCAGCCCCCATTAAGCCAACAATAAATGCACCACCAAGATTATATTCAATCACAAGCTTTACTCTGGTTTATGTGCAGTGTCTGAGGCCATGGGTTCTGGCTTATTTTTTACAGCAGCGATATGAGTATCACTGTTTGATGGTTGCTTATCGATATCACTGGTTACACTGACGTTACCTTTATTGTTGGTACTGTCTTCATCAAATAAAATCGACACGCTTTGTCTATCAAGATCATCAAATTGTTCAGACTTTACCGCCCAAAAGAAAATTGAAACTGCAATTAATACAAACAACATCGCAATAGGTATTAATACGTAAATGATACTCATAATTTGATCCTAAGAAGGCGTAAACTGTTACTCACCACTATCAATGAGCTAACAGACATACCAATAGCGGCAATATACGGAGCAACATGTCCGGTAACCGCTAAGGGCAAAATAATAATGTTATAAGCGAAAGCCCATAAAAGATTTTGATGAATGATGCGCTGGGTT
>NZ_JACJER010000169.1:0-8177 GCF_014164185.1 Shewanella sp. SG44-6
TGCCCCAAAGCAATTCAGCGTAGTTTCTTCTTGATTGTAAGTTACGCAGATTTAGCATTACTTTTTCTTATACTTCAACTACACAGATTAAGAGTGATTATCGAGTGGTTCAATAGTTATCTATTGTAGTGATCTGATATTCTTGATTAGGATCTTCAGGTCATTTAAAAAATAAATGTCTAGCACATAACTTCGTTTACCTACATTATTTTAACGCTGATTATTTTATACTGACGACTGTTCCATTCGCTGAACCGTCGTGGAAATTTATAAAAATGAAACAAAGAATTATAGTAAAAGCCAATATTTTCAAAGCACTGGGGCATCCAACGCGATTATGGATGGTAGAGCAACTTACACAGGGTGAAAAATGTGTATGTGAATTTGTTGAGGGCGTTGATGTTGATTTTTCCACAATTTCTAAGCACTTATCCGTTTTGCGCCATGCTGGAATTGTGGATATGGAAAAACGAGGTAAGCAGATTTTTTATCGTCTTACCATGCCATGCTTACTGACATCGTTACATTGCATTGATGGTTTATTAGATCTACAAATTCAGAAGCAGATCGCATTAATTGAGTAGTTTCAGACCTATCATTTGGTTAAATGGTAAAATAACAAAGTAACCAAATAAGGCTCAATTATGGATATTAAAATTCTCGGTACGGGTTGTACAAAGTGTCAAAAATTGGCAGAGGCTACTAAAGCCGCGGCGCAGGCACTTCATCTTGATTACCAGCTATCTAAAGTGACTGATATTGAAAAAATTATGGCCTACAACGTAATGTCAACACCGGCGTTGGTGGTAGACGAGCAAATAATTCTAACGGGACGACTTGCCAGTGTTGATGAGCTCATGACCTTGCTTAAAGCCCATACAGCTTAGTGGCATAAAGGAGTCGGCATGAACGCTAAAAAAATTGTCCGCTACCTGCTGCTCACTGTGGTTTGTGTAGGCTTAGGGTTGGTTGGGTATCAGCAATTTGGCACGATAACCGCTGCTAAAACTAATAATGCGGATATCGCTGCCAGCGTGTCACCTCAATTAAAAGATGGGCTGAATGTTTATTATTTTCATGGTAATCAGCGCTGTACAACCTGTGTCCGCATGGAAAAATTCACACAGTCTACTGTGATGAATCAGTTTTTCAAGCAAGTGCGCGATGGTGAAATGCAGTTAAATTTGGTGAATGTCGATTTGCCTGAAAACCAGCATTACATCGATGATTATCAGTTGGTATTTCGTACCGTGGTGATTGCTAATACCCACAATGGCGTGGATACAGATTGGCGACGGTTAGACCGTGTGTGGGAGTTGGCCAACAACGAGCTGGCATTCAGCCAATATTTGACTGAAGAGATTAACGCGATGGTTAATCAGACTAATGCTAATCAAGCCTTAGTCGTGCCATCTGCCAAGGTGCCCACCCATGGATGAGTGGGCAGTTATGCTGTTGTCGGCCTTTTGGTTTGGCATTTTAACGTCTATCAGCCCGTGCCCATTAGCGACTAATGTAGCGGCAATTTCTTATATCAGTAAAGGCATACAATCCCCATATCGAGTATTTGCTACAGGGCTTGCCTACACTATTGGACGCATGCTCAGTTACTTGGTGCTCGGCGTAGTACTCTTGGGGAGTTTACTCTCTACGGTGACGGTATCGGTGTTGCTCCAGAAATACATGAACCTGTTACTTGGGCCTATCTTAATATTGGTGGGGATGTTTTTACTGGAGTTACTGACATTACGCTTACCAGGTAGTGGTGTCTTATTCGAGAAGTTAAAAGCCAAAATTAACCCTCAAGGATATGTAGGCGCTTTACTACTGGGGATTTTATTTGCGTTGTCATTTTGTCCGACTTCTGCAGCTCTCTTCTTTGGCTCGCTGCTACCGCTTGCACTAGAGTCACAATCGAGTATTGCCCTGCCAGCGATTTATGGGTTAGCCACTGGTCTACCGGTTTTAGTCTTTGCGATCCTATTAGGGATTAGCGCCAATCGCGTTGCGAAAGCTTATAACCACATATTGGCGTTTGAGCACTGGGCCAGAAAAATCACTGGCGTGGTATTTATCATCATTGGTGGATATTACGCTTGGGTGAATATTTTCAGTCCATTTATTGGCGAAAATTAAAGGCTATAACTGTATTGCATGTTTGTAAATCAGGCCTCGAGGTATGAGATTACCCGAGGCCAGAGCTTGTTTTGAAAATCTAACTATTTTTTACTCTCAGCCCATTGGCATCAATAACCACTTCACCGTCTTCCTTGGTAAAAGCACCTAATTGGGGATTTGGCAAAATATCTAAAACACTTTCTGATGGACGGCACAGACACGTACCCAATGGCGTAACGACGATGGGACGATTAATCAGGATTGGGTGCTCGAGCATAAAATCGATTAATTCACTGTCACTAAACTTATCTTCACTTAAGCCTAATACGGTAAAGGGCTCAACATTTTGCCGCAGTAAACTGCGCACCGAAATACCCATCTCCGCAATCAGTTGCAGCAGAGTTTGTCGGCTCGGTGGCGTCTCAAGGTAGAGGATTATAGTCGGTTCAACCCCTGAATTGCGGATAAGGCCTAAAGTGTTGCGCGATGTGCCACAGGCTGGATTGTGGTAAATCTTAATGCTGTCATCAATCATATTAGTCATAACATGTCTCTGATAAATAATCGCTTATAAATTTATTCATAGGCACTAAACAGATGCTCTAGTGCCCATGTACGAAGATTAGAAGGAGAGGCGCAGCGCCAGTGCCGCTAGGGTGACAAATAGCACAGGTAGCGTCATTACTATGCCGACGCGGAAATAATAACCCCAGGTAATATTAATATTTTTCTGTGCCAGTACATGCAGCCATAGCAGGGTTGCTAAACTGCCGATGGGGGTGATTTTAGGGCCTAAATCGCTACCAATTACGTTCGCATAGATCATGGCTTCTTTAATCACGCCGGTCGCATTGCTACCGTCTATCGAGAGGGCGCCAATTAACACCGTTGGCATGTTGTTCATGATGGACGATAAAAACGCGACCAAGAAGCCCGTGCCCATAGTGGCAGCCCAAAGCCCTTGTTCAGCCAAACTATTTAATACGCTTGATAGGTAATCGGTTAAGCCTGCGTTGCGAAGACCATAAACAA
Organism: Shewanella sp. SG44-6; assembly: GCF_014164185.1. NCBI lineage: Bacteria > Pseudomonadati > Pseudomonadota > Gammaproteobacteria > Alteromonadales > Shewanellaceae > Shewanella > Shewanella sp. SG44-6. The sequence goes on from NZ_JACJER010000169.1 coordinate 3,151, forward strand.
CCAAATACATGCCTAATGAAAAGATCACTATCTGCCATGGCGCGCCGCGCAGTACCTTAGTGGTATCTATGGCATGGCCTTTTTTCGCGACAACAAACAGGATCAGGGCACCTACGGCAGCGACTAAACTCACGGGCACACCGAGCGGTTCTAAGCCAAAAAAGCCCACCAAGAGTAAGACTAATACGCCCCAACCGGTTTTAAAGGTGTTGAGGTCGCGAATGGCGGCCTTAGGTTCACGTAGTTTTTGCAAGTCGTAGGTCGCGGGAATATCTTTGCGGAAAAACAGATGCAGCATGACTAAGGTGGCACTAATAGCGGCAATATCGACGGGCACCATCACAGAGGCGTATTCGTTAAAACCTATGTTGAAGAAGTCTGCTGAAACAATATTGACTAGGTTAGAGACAATTAACGGCAAACTTGCGGTATCGGCAATAAAACCCGCCGCCATCACAAAGGCTAAGGTTGCTCCGGCGCTAAAGCCCAGAGCCAGTAACATCGCAATCACTATGGGGGTGAGGATCAGCGCCGCGCCATCATTGGCGAATAAGGCGGCAACAGTCGCGCCGAGTAACACTATGTAAGTAAAGAGTAAACGGCCACGGCCTTTGCCCCAACGGGCCACATGCAGCGCGGCCCATTCGAAAAATCCCGATTCATCCAATAATAAACTGATGATGATCACGGCAATAAAGGTGGCGGTCGCATTCCAGACAATATTCCATACCACAGGAATATCCCCTAAGTGCACCACACCCAGTAGTAGAGCCAATACGGCGCCCAAGGTGGCACTCCAACCTATACCTAATCCCTTAGGCTGCCAAATTACTAACACTATGGTGAGTACAAAAATTGCCCCAGCTAACCACATACAAGCTCCTAAAAGGGCAGATACCGTCTACCCGTAACCATAAAATAATGCCCATAAGGATACATTAATGCTGTTTTGCCAGTAGGCTTAATCGCGTAATACCAATGGGTTCTTCTTGCTGCAATGGGATTAATGCTAACCGAGAGGCCAAGCCCTGTTGCACTTTCTCTATTTGCACCAGTTCATGGCGAGCGCGTACTTTTAATAATGGCGAGGTCGTTCTGGCAACGGCGAGGCTGTTATTGATAAGCCATGCCCAAGGTTCAATCCCTGCGCGGCGCAAATCTTCCTGCAAATTCGCGGCTTCGAGCACAGGGGTAGTTTCGGGCAAAGTGACCAATAATACCTTAGTGCGCTCTTTGTCTTGCAACTGCATCATTGGCGTTGAATAGTGAGTTGTTTCCCCCATACGTTTAGCGACTTCACGGTGATAGGCGCCGGTAGCGTCAAGCAGCAATAAGGTATGCCCCGTTGGCGCGGTATCCATTACCACAAAGCGTTTCCCCGCCTCGCGGATAATGCGCGAAAAGGCTTGGAATACGGCAATTTCTTCAGTGCATGGCGAACGTAAATCTTCTTCTAACAAGGCTTTACCTTGGGCATCTAACGCTTTGCCCTTCGTTGCTAACACCTGTTCACGGTAGCGAGTGGTGACTTCGACGGGATCGATTCTGCTGACTTGCAAATTCGCCAATTGACCATGCAGCGTTTGTTCTAGATGCGCGGCAGGATCTGAGGTGGTCAAATGCACATCTAAGCCAAGCTCTGCCAATCTGACCGCAATGGCGGCGGCCAGCGTAGTTTTCCCGACACCACCTTTGCCCATGAGCATGATAAGGCCATGGTCCTGCTGCGCGATTTCACTGATTAAACTATCCAGTGTTGGCACTTGGGGCAGACTGTCTTGCTTACATTGGTCTTGCTCATCAATTGCGGGTAAATCAATGTATTCTGCAGGCATAAAGAGTTGGCGTAATGGCGCAACGCCTACCAGGTTCATCGATTGAAGTATCAGCGTTTCGTGAGGTAATGCCGTGAGAATGGGGGATAAATTGGTGAGCACCGCTTGTTCACGTTGATAGAGTGCAGAGGCAAGGGGATCATTGAGTGCCGCGCCTTCGGGCAATACGCCGTTAATCACCAGATATTGATTCTTAAGGCCCACTTGGCGCAATTCTTGGTGAGTGCGCTCCACTTCTATCAGGGTGGATTGCTGTGGACGCGCAACTAAGATCAAGCGTGTTTTGTTGGGATCGGCCAGTGCTGCTAATGCTTGCGAGTAGCGTTCCGCCTGTTTTTCGAGGCCCGCTAATGGGCCAAGACAGGAAGCGCCCTCGGGGTTAGTCTCGATAAAGCTGCTCCAAGCCCCTGGGAGTTGTAACAGCCTAATCGTATGCCCCGTTGGTGCGGTATCAAAAATAATATGATCGAAATCTTGCAGTAGCGATGCATCGGTTAACAAACCGGTGAATTCATCGAAGGCGGCAATTTCAGTGGTACAGGCACCAGAGAGTTGTTCTTCAATACTGCGAACTACATCTGGCGGTAATAGGCCTTTGACGGGATCCACAATACGGGCGCGGTATTGCTCTGCAGCTGCTTGAGGATCAATTTCCAGTGCCGTTAGTCCCGCAACGCTGTCTATTGGCGTGAGTTTATTACCGATGGTTTGTCCGAAAACTTGGCCTACATTGGATGCGGGATCGGTACTGACCAACAACACCCGCTTACCACTGTCAGCTAAGGTAATTGCTGTCGCGCAGGATAGCGATGTTTTACCGACACCGCCTTTACCGGTAAAGAAGAGGAATGCGGGCGGATTCTGAATAAATTTCATTAGATTATCCTTGGTGTTTCCAAACGTGAGTTGACTAACAGCAAGAGGTTTTGCCACTGCAACAAGGAGCGATATTTTTCGCAGGTTCTGCGATATCGATCTTCGCCCAACGGGAAAGTTCCTGCCGACTTGGATAACGGCCCGCTAATATCATTTCACCATTTAAGAGAATAAGCGGTAGGGATTCTGTACCAGATGTTTCTAAAAAGCGTCTGACAAGGGCGTTTTCGGCAAAGGCCATGGGCTGTTGGGATAAATTAAAGCGATCTACTGTAATGCCTTGTTGTTTTAACCATTGGCAATCGGCGGCAAAGGTGACGAGTGCTTGGTCAACGTCAGTGCCACACACGCCAGAGCTGCAACATAAAGCGGGATCGAATATCGAAAATTGAGTCATAACTTTTTCCCCATAAAATGGATTCAGGTTTGAAAGCGAAGGCAATAAAAGTGGGTGTTGGTGCCCTAAAAACCACTTAAAATGCATATATGGATTTTCATATATACTATACGCTTGAAAAAATGGAGTCAAACACTCAAAAGATATTCACTGCTAAAATCCACAAATTCGAATATTGAGCACCTTGGTATATCAGAAAAATGTGACATAACTTCAGTTTACGGTTCTAAGTCACAGTTCTTGATATTTTCAACTTGGTTTCACAATTGTAAATTTCAGTAAAGTGTAGATGTTTGTAAATTGATCTAAATCGCAGTTATATACCCCAAAAGATATATATTAAATTCCATACCCTTATTAGGAGTGTGGAAAATGAAGAAAGAGAATCAATTCAACTTGGGACGGCGCCAGCTGCTCAAGTCAACTGCGGCAGGTACTGTACTCACTGGGATTGGCGGAGCTTTATCCTTTACCCCTATCCTAGAAGGTATTGCCGCCGAATTACCTGCGCCTTTGCGTAGAACTGGCACCGGAGAGTGGTTAGCGACGACCTGCCAAGGCTGTACTTCATGGTGTGCTAAACAGATTTATGTGATGGATGGCCGTGCATTGAAAGTGAGGGGTAACCCAAACTCTGGCGTCCACGGTATGTCCAGTTGCCCTCGTCAGCACCTAAGCTTAGAGCAAGTGTACGATCCCGATAGATTGCGTACACCAATGATGCGAACTAACCCTAAAAAGGGCCGCGATCAGGATCCTCAATTTGTCCCTATTACTTGGGATAAAGCGCTGGATATGTTAGCGGATAAAATCATTGCTTTACGCGAAGCTAATGAGCCCCATAAATACGCGCTCCTTCGTGGTCGATATTCACATATCACTGATTTGCTTTATAAAAAGATGACCAATTTGATTGGTTCTCCTAATAATATTTCACATAGTTCAGTGTGTGCTGAAGCCCATAAAATGGGACCGTATTATCTAGATGGTAACTGGGGATATAACCAGTACGATATTAAAAATGCTAAATTTATTTTGTCATTTGGCGCCGATCCCATTGCGAGTAACCGTCAAGTCTCCTTTTATTCGCAGACATGGGGTGATTCCCTCGATCAGGCTACAGTCGTCGTAGTCGACCCAAGGCTTTCTGCTTCGGCGGCGAAAGCCCATAAATGGATCCCGATTGAACCTGGTCAAGACAGTGTGCTGGCCCTAGCCATTGCCCATGTCGCCTTGGTTGAAGGTGTATGGCATAAGCCCTTTGTTGGTGATTTTATTGAGGGTAAGAACCTGTTTAAAGCGGGTAAAACCGTCAGTATCGAGAGCTTTAAAGAAACCCATACCTACGGTTTAGTTGAGTGGTGGAACCAAGCTCTTAAAGACTATACGCCAGAATGGGCTAGTAAAATTACTGGTATAGACCCTAAAACCATTATTGCCATTGCTAAAGATATGGGGGCGGCGGCACCTGCGGTGCAAGTATGGACTTCCCGTGGCGCAGTGATGCAAGCCCGCGGAACATATACTTCGATTTCTTGCCATGCCTTAAATGGCTTATTTGGTGGTATCGATAGTAAAGGGGGGTTATTCCCAGGTAACAAAACGCCACTCCTGAAAGAATATCCAGAGGCAAAAGCCTATATGGATGAGATTGCTGCTAAAGGTGTCAAAAAAGAAAAAATTGACCAACGTGGTCGTTTAGCATTCCCTGTCATTGCTAAAGGTAAGCCTGGAGGTGGGGTGATCACGGGTAACGTCCCTAATGGCATGCTAGCTGCTGATCCTTACGAAATTAAAGTGATTTTAGCTTATTTTAATAACTTCAACTTTTCCAATCCTGAAGGGAAACGTTGGGATGAAGCCTTAAGCAAAGTCGACTTCATGGCCCATGTGACCACCAACGTGTCCGAATTCAGTTG
>NZ_JACJER010000016.1:0-643 GCF_014164185.1 Shewanella sp. SG44-6
CCAATGCTGCATTGTAATGATGCAGATACAGACCTTGTGTCTGGCACGAAAGTGAGCCCACTTCCAGCTGGTCTCCCGTTGCAAGAAAATTAGAAGAACTTTGTTAATGGAGAAACGCAAATGATAACTTCGATTGAAGTTAGTGCCTCTCCTTGCTTTTCTCAATGATAATCCATCGATTGGAAAGTCATAGAGCATAAAGTATCAAAGCTTCAAGTGAGTATTGCAAAGGTAACCCCTGTGGTTACCGGGTAACATAGTACGCCTTAGTGGAGGCTTGAGCCGTATGCAGTGAAAGTTGCACGTACGGTTCTTAGGAGAGCGGCACCTGGCAACAGGTGCCGCTTATCCGACAAAAATCAGTTTCAATCTTTATTGTCACATTTATCTTAATTTAGCGATAGAATATTGAAAAAGTTCCAAACTTTAATGTTTCAACCAGTGAAAATTGAAGTGATTTTATATTGCTTCAAGCCGAAATAAGTTACGACCTTTAATGTCTGACGACAGTTGTTACATGAAGCCACTGGTCGGAAATAGGTCATGAGCATATGTTAGAGAGTATTTAACGTAAGTTAGTTCGTCCAAGCTTGAAAGATGTCGAGTTTGAGTACTAAACCTGCTCATTGGAGTCTGATTAAGA
>NZ_JACJER010000016.1:743-23314 GCF_014164185.1 Shewanella sp. SG44-6
TGACAAGTTTGAGTACTAAACCTGCTCATTGGAGTCTGATTAAGATGACAAGTTTGAGTACTAAACCTGCTCATTGGAGTCTGATTAAGATGACAAGTTTGAGTACTAAACCTGCTCATTGGAGTCTGATTAAGATGACAAGTTTGAGTACTAAACCTGCTCATTGGAGTTTGATTAAGATGACAAGTTTGAGCACTAAAAAGCAGTGTCCAGCGCCTAGATGTCGAGATTAGGCAGTAAAGCCGGTCAGAGTTAAGGTAAAGATGACGTATTTGAGCACTAAAAAGCTGCCTACAGCGCCAAGATGCCGAGTTTAGGTAGTAAAGGCGGTCAGAGTTCAGGTAAAGATGACGTATTTGAGCACTAAAAAACTGCGCCAAGGGCAAGGATGTCGAGATTAGGTAGTAAAACCAGTCGTAATTCAGTCTGATTAAGATGACGAGTTTGAGCACCAAAAAGCTGCACCAAGGGGCAAAGATGTCGAGTTTAGGCAGTAAAACTAGTCAACTTTCAGATAAAGGTGACGTATTTGAGCACTAAAAAGCTGCGTCCAGCGTAAAGCCGTTCATAATTCAATCAAATAAAGATGACGAGTTTGAGCACTAAAAGCTGCGCCCAGGGCAAAGATGTCGAGTTTAGGCAGTAAAACTAGTCAGGGTTCAGGTTAAGATGACGTATTTGAGCACTAAAAAGAGTTAATTATTTACCATTTAAAATTACTTAAAAGCTATGTATAACTTAATTTATTAGCACCTTAACTTGATCAGATTACTGCTCGATGAAGATCATTCTGGGTTTTATTGCATAAATCCAGCGATAAAGTAGCTTTATACTGTTGATAACTCTGTGTTTTTTACTGCTTAATGTAGATCTTGCTAAAATATTTGTGCATAAACCTGTAGATAAAAAATTCTACGCGCAGCACGTTGGTACTCTTTGCTGATCGTTATTGCTACTCTTTGTTGATCCTAATGGTGCTTGGAATTGATCGGAATACTGCCTAATGTGGTTGTTTATGGCGGTTAATAATGCCTTAACTTGATCTTAAATAACAGTAAACCAATGATAGTGTTGAGTTAATCAAATCTCCCCTGCCCTTATTCAATTCCCTTTATAAGAGATAAAGATCATCCTATTACCTATTTTTAAGTTTAAATTCTTACTAAGTTATTGAACGTCTCGAATAAACAAAACTTAACACACATAGAATTCTGATAGATAACAACATAATTAACACATTAAATAAAAAAGATCTGGATTAGGTAGTAATGGATCAAATTAAGGCACTAACAATCTAGGACCCTATTTGTTATCTTAGTTTTAAATCAAAACGCTGGGCTATTTCATGGAAAACAGATTGGCAACTGAAGATTCAAATTGTCTTCTACCTGAATGTGACGAATGTTACCAGCAACAGCTTGATCTGTTTGCCCTGGTGGACGCGCCTGAAAAGCAACTCATCAAAGGCAAGTATGTAAGATCACCATATTCAAATAGTATAGGCACAATTGATTTAATTCCTAGGTTTAAGCGAGGGGAAAACGCAATTGTACCTGTTAGTGGATTGGTAGGTAAAAAACTTAAGATAGAAAATAGATACCGTATAGGCAGGAATGAGCTTGTCTGCCAAATACAACCAGCGGTCATTGAGAGAACTGTCAACGGTGAAAAAGTTGAATTCTACGCATATCCAGGTGATCGCGAAGACCTAACCGAAAAACTGCTTTTTTTAATAGCAAGCAATAGAGGTCTAAGTAAGATTAGAATGCCAGGAGGTGTAGACCGTTTTGGAATATATTTCTCGCTCTATGAAATTCGTGAAGAATTAAAAAAACTGGGTAAAACGAGATCATACGATGTTATCCGTGAATCACTAGTAGTAATCCGAGATTCAAGAACAAATATTTCACAAATTGACGGCACACGAAGTATCACAATTACTCATGATATTTTTGCCGATGCAATTCTTGAGGTTTCAGGTTCAGGTCGAGGTAGAGACAGGTGTTCAATAACATTCAGTGACTACGTGATTGAGCAAATTCAATTACTAAACTATAGGCAATATCCATTCGCTTCTATTAATTCACATCCATCACCGCTAAGTAGATTTATACACAGTTATCTTACAAACAACTGGACGAACGCAGCAAACGGGGTGACACGACAGTTATTTGTAAATGAAGTATTCGCGGCCTTTGGTAAAGATCATTTAACCGATGCTGTTAAGCGTCGAGATATGCGAGCAGGACTTGCTATTTTAGTCAAAGCGGGATGGTTTACAAATGTGCCTTATTCACAGAAAACCCTAAAAAATGGCATGCATGAGCATTATTATGAATTGACGCCAACTGAGGTTTTTGTAGAAGAAGTGATCCGCGCAAACGCTAAAAAGAAAGGGTTGCGAATAATAGATGACAAAGTACGGAACGAGCCTGAATTTACCTTACCAGCTCAAAAAGGCCGTTTATCTGCAGATTTAAAATAGAAGCTCATACAATAACTCTACTAGTTCAATGTTAGTAACCTAGCCTATAGACATTAGCTGCATAAAGAAACGCTTAATGATATATCGCAAGATAATCAGAGTTGTTGCTAATTACCTCAATCTGTTCATTTCACCCACTGGCGAGCTACGCGAATTTGTTGTGCTGCCTGATTAAGTACTCAAAGAGGCTCTGGAGTAGTTCATCAACTGGCTAACCGAGTCCGGCATAAATACACAGCCTGATAAGAACCATTTAAGCCTTGATCCAACCGCACCGCTACTGGTCAATGATTAGGGGTTGCCCTTCTCGATGCAGAACCGTGGCGGCGGAGCCTTGTCGCTTACAGCCATGAATAAATGCCTCGACAAGCTGATCAAGAATAGTGGATTGTCTGAGTCTGGTATAACTCGAATCAGCTTGATCAGAATTGCTTTAGTCAATTCATATAGGGCAGGCATGAGAACCACAGATCTGATGATTGTAACGGGGTTCAGTGCTGAAACTATCAGCACAATACTGGCAATGGATGTAGCTCAGTACAGCCCTATTGTTTATTGGTTTGTTAAGCGAAAAGCAGATAAGGTTAAGCGACTTGAATCATTAAAAATCGCCGTAGTTTCATGGTTTAAAAAAATATAAGTTTACCTATTGTAAACCTTTTAAAGCACTGATATAGTTTACCAATAGTAAACGAGGTTCAAATGCACGTAATATCAAGAAAGCCATTTGCCGATGCAATTAAGAAGTACCCAAATGATGCAGCGGCCATTGAAAGCACTTATAACGTGCTAAACCGAGGGGATTTTAAGACCCCACAGGAATTAAAGGCGGTGTTCGGTTCCTTGGACAATTTTAAGTACAAGGATAAATGGTGGATTATCGACATAGGTGGCAATAATTTACGTATTCTGGCCTTTATCGAATTCAGGCATAACCGAATTTTTGTAAAGCATATCGTGTCTCACAAAGAATACGACCTGCTGTGTAAAAAGTACCGATTATAGGAGGCAAAAATGTTAGTTGTCGAAGAAGTAACTAAAATGGCAGGTGTTATTACATCCCAACTCCCTATCCTCACTGGCATTTCATCTGCTTCGGAGCACAAGAAGGCGCTGGCGATGATGGATGAGCTGATCGAGCTGTACGATGATAATCTGATCCTTATCGAGGCTCTGGGGAATGCCATTACCCGCTACGAAGATGAATCTGTAAAGTTTGAGGTATTCAACCACAGGCAGGGGGAGATTGACTCTGCTGTAGCCACGCTCAAGGTGTTGATGGATCAGTATGGGCTGAACACGACTGAGTTTGAGAACGAGATTGGTAAAAAAAGCATGGTTTCTCAGGTGTTGGCAGGGAAAAAGAACCTGACCCGAGAGCATATTATGAATCTGGCACATCGTTTCGGCGTCAGTCCCGCGATCTTCTTCTAGCTGAAATAATAGGAATGTTGCGAAGAGCCATTAATTGTTTAACTTAATATGGGGAATAGCATGAAAGTTTCAGATTTTAAAGTTGGGTTAATTTATAAAATTCAAACAAAGTTTGGGAAGCGCCAGATGGCGAAATAATCCCAGGTAAAGAGTATGTAAAAACTATTCTTGAGCCAGCAAAAAGATAACAGCTTGTTAGATGGTGAGACTCCACCCGACTCTGTAATAGCAAAATGGCAAGAGTTTGTGCGTGTTGAGTGCAGTAAAAGTAAGAAAGTATTGATAGGGCGTAGAACGCCATTAAACGTACTTCATTTAAGATAAAGTATAATTAATTTGATGGGGAACAGCATATTAAAACTGGTGAAATTATTGATTTTTCTGTTACAGCTAGATGCCCTCACTGTACTGAAATTACGGCAGTGAATGAAGGTGAATTAAGATCTAAAGAGGCTGTGTGTCAGCACTGCGATGAAAGCTTTTCAGTTGAATTAGATATATAGGATTTAGCGCATGAATTCTTTTAATGATATACCACTTCATAATATTCTTGACTCAGGAGAGTACGTAGAAAGCATCCAATACCTTGCTGATTGGCTTGGTAAGTGTCTTGACATCGATACACGATTTTCATGCGGTTTGTTTCGAGGTGATGATCCTGAAGGCACAGGTATAGCGTATGAGCACGAACAGGGCGAAAAGTTAACTGAACATTTAACTAAAATAGCTTCTTCTAGTGACATTTGGTATTTAACTTTGTATCGAAATTTCTCTAGAAATGAAGATAGTATTTTTAATGAACTATATTCGCAAATGGAAAGTGATCTAGGTTTTGGTACGGTTGAACTACAGGTCGCAATGGTACGACTGCTGCCTAATAAATCAAAAGAAGACAGTATTGAAAGTATCGCACCTCCTCTTCAAATGGAAAAAATGTATCCAGAGTATAGAGTGGCCGAAGAAGATGCATTCGAACTATTAAGTGCTCTATATACTACTTACAAAGAGTGGGAAGACGAACAAACGGGTGAAGAGGGTTGAGTATATGAACTATGAAGACGAAATGGAAGAAATGGCTAAGTCCATGAATTATGCATTTCTCCATGAAGAAACCTTGACGGCTAACGAGCTTAGAGACAAAGCCACCTCACTCACGCATCGGATGTTTGCAGATAATGCCAATATAGAGCAAATAGGAGTCGAGTTGAATACGTTAGCTAAGGAGATGATAGGTTTCGAAAGCCAGATTATTAATTTCCCAATCTTGAATTTCTTATATGCTGATATTGGCAGAACCTTGCTAAATCTACAAAGTTTTGAAATAGCCATCCAATACGCACTAGCTGGAGTTGAGGCAAACTTAGCACATGATGATCAGGAAGGTATTACGGCAAATAAGAGAGTATTGCTGGATGCAGCCTGCTTCAGTGAGGCTAATGAACATGCTCTTAAAATGCTTGAAGATAACCCTGAACTCAACGATCCACACTTACATCAACTCATATCTGGTCAGCCCATTAACGCGAGTTCTGAACAGAAGTTTGAAAAGTTACTTCGGACGAAGAAGCGACCTAAAAGTCTCTACTATTGCCTGGATAAAGAGAAGGGCGCAGAAGAGAGAGCCATTCGCACTGTTATGCGTCAGATGGGGGATTCAAGGGCTACCGTTTTAAAGTACCTTGCTTCCGCAAAGAAGATGAATAAAGAGTAATTTGTATGCCAAAACTGATAGCAGAATGCAAAGAAGATAAGGAGCTACTTGATAGCTTATGTCCAAATGAATTAGCCAGATTTGAGGAATGGTTTCATGAGCTGAACCGGATAAATGCAATAGCAGATCGAGTTTATTACAACGGCGAAAACTTAGAGTCGTCAACGGGTATCAAGTGTTGGTTTGACTTCTTTGTTAACGGAAATTCACCGAAAGACGCACTCGATGAAGATTACCAAGCGGCAATAAGCTGATAGAGGATATAACTAATGACTGTGCCTTTGTGGGAAGTACAAAGAAAGCTACACGCAGAAGGTGAGCAAGCGATTAGGTTTTCCGTCCATAAGTTCAACGGGTATAACAGTGGCAAAGAAACTACGCTAGAGGAAGCTGTACGTTGCATGGCTTTTCAATCACGTTTTGCAGCTACCCACTCATTCGTTGAAAGTAAAACAAACGAGCCATTAGATTTGCGAATTGAAATAGCTAATCAAACAACTGTACCTATGTTGGGTGAGTTTCTATCAGTCTACATATCAAACGGTAATGAGAGATATTTATCTCAGTTTATTGTTACTGAAAGTAAGTCGCACTATTTCTTTTTAGACTTTAGCATGGCAGCAGCTAAGGCTAAATTGGTAGAAGTTTAGTGACTTAATCTGTTTATGGGAAAAAATCGATATGGATGAAGTTAAAGCGTACCCAGTAATTATCTATGAGTGTGAATGCCCACACTGCGAAGAAGTAAATCGACTACCCGATGACGATTGTATTTCAGGGGTGGTTTTCGAACACGAATGCACTTCTTGCACCCAAAAATTTCCAGTTAGATTGATATAGGAATCAGCATGATGGAACAAGATCTCTTACCTGTCGATGAAGGCAGAATAGCTTTTCAAAATAGGGTATCTGAGAACCCATATCCAGAAACTTCTTGGAAACATAATGAGTGGCAATTTGGTTGGGATGCTGAGGAACAAGTAAATCCTGATTTGTATGATCATGCTGCTGGTAAATTTACAAATCAAAATTCGCAGTTTTCGCCCAGTGAAAAACGCAACTAAACGCTATTAACTAAAATTAAATTAGAAATGACGATATAGGATTGAGGGTAATATGAAAAAAGATCCACAAATCAAAACGGACAGATTGCTTCTAGCCTCTGTGCCTATCGGCGGGTTTGTGCTTTAGCCGGCAGTAGGGATAAATGTTGGAGAGCTTATGGACTTTAATATGTAGGTTAAAACGAATGCTCATTACCATTTTTAAATACGGGTGAGCCTTTCTCTTTTAACTCACTTTCACGAACGCACCATGCATAATTTATGGCATTCAATTCTGCTTTGTGATCGTTATATCTTAACTCTAGAAGCTCACACTGCTTGTCTAATGTATCTAAGCACTTACTATGACGGAACTTGTAGAGATATTTTGATTCAAGTTCTGTCAAATTCTTAGTGTCTATATATTCCAATCCTTTCCCTGCCTCTATTTAGTTAGTATTAGTAGCTGTCATTATCAAAGCTAGAGTCAAAAGTGTCATCGCTAAAACCAGTATCAATACTATCGTTAAATAATCCGTGATAGTCGTTGAACTCAAGATGATGATAAACTGGATCACTTAGCCAATCATCATCTGATTCGTTTGTGCTTGCATCATCATGCTCACTAATTGAGTCATCTAGTAAGACCCTGTTAGCCTTGTTTAAAGCTGGGTCGTTAGTTTGTATTGGTGATTGAGTATAATCGTTTTCATTATCATCGTTGCCCTTACCAAAAATAAAATGTACTGCAAAAAATATTACCACAAACAAAGTTAATTTGGGGTAAGGTAGAAAATCGATTAGTGTATCCATAACGCCTCCTGGAAACCCGTTGATACTTTATTCTACAATAGAGTTTTATTACCACAAGGTAATAAACATTTTATTATAAAATACTCCACGACCCTTTTTTTATGCCAGTAAGTTAAACGTCACCATCATAATTAATCAAAATCGGAATTTAATTTTAAAGGACGTCGATATGACATTAAAGATAACGTTATTTGTAATAGCTTTACTGACAAATCAAGTTTTGGCTGCTGGTGGCGGTGGTGGTGAACCCGCTTACATTGTAGATGTTGTTAAGATTAAATCTGTTTATGATGGTGACACATTTAGAGGGTACTTTGATAAAAATAATCAAGAGCCTATACGCATTAAAGATGTTGATACTCCTGAAATAAATGGGAAATGTGAATCCGAAATATCAAATGCATTTGCGGCGCGAGACTTTCTAAAGAGCACCCTAAATAGTGCTGCTAGCATTCAGCTGGTGGACCCTAGTAGAGACAGATTCAATCGTGTTTTAGCGAAGGTTTTAGTCGATGGAAATGATTTGGCCAGAATAATTATTAACTCTGGCCATGGTAGGGCTTGGACCGGACGAAGAGAGAGCTGGTGTAACTAAGTAAAGATACTAAATGGAAGTATGAAACCTTCAAATCAAGATTGAAATTATTAAGCTACATTCTTATTTTTTAACTCAAACCTCTCACCCAATGAGTTTAACATTTCCACTTCACCCTTTAGCACAGCGACAATAATTTTATCTTCCTTAAATTCTTTTGGGATGATAACCCTCCCCGAACTACTCACTGGCATGTCAAAGAGAACTTCGGCCAAAGGGCTGATTGATAGCTCTTTTGTGTAATAAATTACTGTTATTGTTTGTTCGGCCATTATTTTGCTCCCGTGCATTTAATTATTGTATTTCCAGTGTAATTTGTATATTCAGTTATAGCCGAAATATCATATTTATTATTACCTATCATCATCTTAGGTAATTTTTGTGTAGCTAATTTTACCTGGTTGTGGTCAATACATATAAGCTGGTCATTTCCATCGATATATAATGAGAAATCACTTCGTTTAACGTGATTCAATTCGTGATAAAGGTACACAATTAGTGCTTGTCGGTTTTCCATTAAAAATGGTGATATTTTAATCTCATGGCCATTCACACGCTTATTTGCTTCTGCATAAAATGAAATGGATTGACTAAGGATTGGTCGAAGCCACTCGGGGTAAATGAACACTTTATAATTAATGTTCTTTATCCCGCAGAAATTTGAATCAACGAGGCATATATCATTCAAAACATCATTTATAACGCCCTGTTGATCTTTGTTTAGATTCTCTGTGTTTGAACTACAAACTACATATTGAAGATAAATGGAAAAACCTATTCCAGATATGGCGAGAACAACAATGCTCAGAGTTATTTTTGACAATAACTCCAAGTATCTAGATTTCAGCCAGTTAGTTCTCATAGGAGCTATTAATTTCAGGGACATCTATTAAGAAAGAAGCCTTACCAACTTTCCCCTCAGCGGGATAAATATCAATCTGTAAGCTTCCATCTTCCACCGGTGTTGCTGTAAATTGCACTGTCTGTCCCGCCGATACTCTTTGGCCACCAACGAAAATGTCATATTGGGCATCCGATCTTAATGTGAAGAATATATTTTGTGGTCCAGAAGCCAAATGGCCTTCACCCGTTCTCAGTGGGCCAGTTTTAACAGTTGATACTGACTCATTTAATTTGTTCTTTATCGATTGCGGAACCGACAAAGTACTCATCGATCCTAATTTAAGTAAATTAGGTGGCTGATAGGTAAAGCTCACGGATTTCTGGGATAAGTTTTTATATTCATCCATCGCAACTACTGTCAATTGATAGGTATCCCCTGACTCTAATGATGGATAAATCCTTGGATACTCCAAAGCAAAGCTATCTACTGATATTGGTCTAGTTGCCAGATATACATTATCGCTTGCAGGGCCACCATTTAACTGCGCAGACACAATTGAATAGCTCGATAAGTCTGAAATATTGATAGTTAATTCACTTAACCCAATGATTTCCGTGAATACGTCACTATTATCATTTAGAATTTTAATAATAGGCGCTTCTTTATCACTTTTGTAAGAGCCAACTGGTTCGGTTGTGATATTTCCATAAGTGTCTGTAGCTAATAATTGTAACTGATATTTTCCATCAGGGATTTTCGTTAAATCAAATGAATACTCATAGCTCGTTCCATTTCTAAGTGAACTAACTGGAGATAGTTTTTTACCTTCTCCATACTCTAATACAGTTGATTTTAAGTTTAATCGATCAAAGTAATAACCTGCCCCAGGCTGTTCTACTTTGGTAAATACCATTTTCGCGGCTTGGTCATATACAACATCATAAATAATTGGTTTAAGTTGAGCATTCCATGTTATCTCCCCCCAAGTAGGGTTTGACATTAGTTCAGGTGTAGAAATATCCACTGAATATATTGAGAAGTTACCGTGCAAATATCCTGTGGTTCCATCTTTCAAAGAGGCGTTAAAAACACCTTCACATGAAGTTTCACCTGCAGGGATAATACATGAAGAACCATGGATGGCATTTTGGGCATAGGATCTTGCTTGAGCTGTAACCCTAAATTTTGTGATAGTTAGAGGCAGCTCAGATACTTGATATAAAATAACTTGATTAGCTCTTATCCATGTATCATTAGTATCTATATAGTATTCAACATTTGTTAAAACCGGTGTTTTTGGGGCTGAATCATCTAAGGTTAATGAGTAACTGACACCCCCGCCCCCCCATTGGCCGAAGTTATTCCAACGTAGATAATTCCCGTTAGTATTACCAAATGGTGCAGTTGCAACAATGTAGACGTTATCGGCATCTTCTCCTACGATAGTATTAGTACCTAACGCATTTGATAAATAAATTCCACCAGCCCGATTACCTGACCAGTTATTTTTTGGTAATTTAAAGGCCATTCTAATAGGATTAGTTTTGACAGCACTTCCGGCAACGTAAGGTATAAACCCTTCTAAGCCAGGGCCTAGGACATTGTTAGAATCAGGTTCGAAATAACCGAGTAAATTAGGCGCATTTGTAACATTATCATACATCATCCCTTTACTTGGTAATGCGGCCTGGTTCCCTGCTATATCGCTAACCATTACATTCATAGTATATAGCGTATCTAAGTCAGTACTTGGAAACAGTCCTGACTTATAGTCAAGATATGCATAACCATTAGCACTGTCATATTCAAAATTTCCGGTCTTGATTAAAGCCCCTTTCGGGTCGGTCATAGTAAATTGGATGTCTTTGATTCCGGATGCTGAATCATTAAGGTCTAAAACACGGATGTAGTTTCTTTCAGAACCGCCACTACCAAGTAGCCAATTTGCAGAAGTTGTACCTGCCACTCGACCATAAGAACCATCACCAGTAGCATACCAATCCCCAATTGATGGTGGAGTTATGTCTATAGTGAAGTCTTTTTCTTCTACGCTGATAGTTTCATTGTTAACGTCTAACAATTCGGTTTTGTAAGAATAGTTGCCATCAACTAGTATAATTTTAGATTTTAACGATTTTCCATAGAATTCTCGTCCGAAAAATTTAATTCGGTCTGAAACGGAAATAACATTTGAGGTTATCGTATCTAATATCGCCCCGCTGGAATTACTAATTGTTACCCTGACTTTACGGTCTAATCCAGCTGATACAACAAAGTTTAGTTCTGAGCGTGGATTAATAAATTTTTCAGTAAACGAAACTTCTTTATTTCCCCCTGTAGTCACCGAGTCCGGAAATGAAAAGCCTTCAATACCCGCAAAAGTAGTGAATGTTGGCGCTATACAAAGAAAGCCGATGAATATTTTATTTATTTTCACTTTGATCACCATAAATAGATTTAATCTGTGGGATATCTACCAAAAAGGAAGCCTTACCAACAACACCACTAACTGCAGGGTAGACAGCTTCATCTATCTGACCCAATTCATTCACCATCAGTTTCAATGTAACTGTTTGTCCTGGGTTGATAGTTGCCCCTCCAACAATCACAGGAAAGCTAGCGTCCGTCCTTAGTGTCACTTGAGCATCTTGTTCACCCGTTGCAAGCTGGCCGTCATTAGTTCTAAGCGGCTCTGTGACAATTCGTGATACTGGTTCATTATTAGTATTTAAGAGCCTTTGGTTAACCACTAAGGTCGTTAACGGTTCAAGTCTTACTAAGTTAGGAGGAATATAGATAAATGAAATCGACTTCGAAGATTGATTTTGTGCTATATCACTAATGAGAACTTTTAGGCTATAACTTTCATTATCTTCAAGTGATGGGAAAATACGAGGATATTCGAGCCCAAAACTTTTCTCAGAAATTTTCCTTGTTGCTAATGATACAGAGTCTGAAGTAGGCCCCCCAGAAAGCAATACAGAATCGACATGAACTTGACTCTGGTCTTGTACATCTATGACGATTGATTCAAGACCTATTAGTGATTCACCAGCAACTAAATCTAAACCTGTCACTGTATTTTTTAAGTTTATAACTGGTTTTGTTTTATCATTAAGGTAACGGCTTAATACCCTTTTACGTACCTCATTTCCATAACCGTCAATGACTACTGCTTCAACATCTAAAAGACCTTCTGGTAATTGACTTAGAGAAAACTTTGCAATGTAACGGTTGTAATCTGTTTGTTCACGACTATTAGAGCTCAATCGTGTCGTAGTATTATTCAAAGTTACATCTAAGTAAAAGCCTGATGTAACCCACATGCTAGAACGCCAATCGTTAACCCGATCTTGGTCTAGAACCGAAACAATTATTTGTGAACTACTAACTTCAATATCAGTAATCTGTGAAGGGTTGAAATCCCAATAAGTAAGGAAATGGCCCATATGGGTACTAAATCGACCATCATAATTACCATTTACTGATGACTGTACTGAGTAGGAGTATGGAATGTATCCTCTATCTGTTGAATACACTATATTAACGTCCATTTCACAGCTTGTTTCTCCAGGTTCAATTAAACATGACCCCTGACCACCTAATACAACCTTCTGCTGATATCCACGAGACTTAGCGAATCCCCTTACTTTAGTAACGGTAAATGGTTTTGATAGAGTCATATTGCTTGAATTGCTCCATTTCCCGTTCGGGCCAATGTACTCCAGCATAGGGCTTAAATTTTCGGGTCCTGCTTCGACATTCTCTGCTAGAACAACTTTAGGTTGGGTAGAATGATAATTAGTGTAATAGCCTCCTGAAGTTAAAAAATTCCAGTAAGTGTAGGCTGCAGGGCTTGTTACATAGATTTCGTTATATACAAACTCACCTTCTAGTATGCCGGAGCTTGTCCAACCATATTCAGTTCCATTATATTTAACAAAATCAGATGCTAAACGTTGTAACCTAAATTTAGTCGGATTCTCATAAACCTTCATACCAGAAACATATGGTTCCCAAAGTGAAGTCATTGGGTTCCATACATCACTCAATATCAACGGGTAAGTGCTATTGTTTATCGAGGAAACCCTTGTCATTTCAGAGTAGTTTCCAGCTTTGTCATATATCCTAAAACCGACATTGTACTTATTCTGGTTTATTGGAAATAAGTTTGATGGAAAAGAGTTGATTTGCGCTTTCATTGCAACAGGATCGAATGTTGCGGATGATGATAATAGTGGGGAGCTTTTATTTATGGGTTCGGCAATAAATTCAGCATGACTTAGACCTGAGCCATTTTCATTATCTGAAATGCCGTTGACCGAAAATTCTCTGAAATTATGAACACCAAAAACGTCAATTGTTCCGGTTGCAAACGAGTTGTATTTGTACTGAAAATCAGTACTTTTTTGAGGTGCCATTGTGTCAACAGATACCAGCTGCTGCCAGGTATCAATTAGCTGATCAGTTACGGAAAATAATGATACTTTAAACGTATATGGCCCATCATTGCTTAATGGGATTGCTATTTTCTTTCCATAAAACTCTTTATTCTGAAATCCTATACGGTCACTGATATCAATTACAGCCGAATCTGAGCTAAAAACAACGGTAGACCCATTTGTTACTTCAACACGTAACTTTCTATCAAGGCCGGCTGATACCACTAATTTAACGTTCCCATTCGGATTAATGTACTCTGCAGTATTGGCTGCTTTTACTACTTCAGTACCAATTGCATTTTTATACTCAAAACCCTCAATAGCAGCTAAAACAGGTGTCGATATCACAACCCCCATTAAAAGCAAGCTTGAGACAATGCTATTTTTTGTGTTCATAACTACTTACTCTTTCAGTATAATGAAATGTGTTGGTGCGATTGTATCAGATCACGAGAAACTTAAAAGATTAAATAACAAGCAGTTCTAGAAAGGTGGTTAATATGCAAAGAGCAAGTTCAATGGTATGTATCTCATTCCTATTTTTTGCTACTTACGTAGATTCCAGTGGGTTAGATGATGACTTATTGAAATGGACTCAAAATGCTAGCAAAAAAGGGGTTTTGAGTGGGTGCGGTAAGGCAGCTGGTGGGATTTCCGCACTACAACGAGCGGTGATTAATGCAATTCAGTCAGTCGAGCAGAAACAAAAAAAATGGATATCTGGCTTAGAAATAAAGGGTCCGACAAGCTATAACGTTGACGTCCATTCTGCCTACTCAATTGATGCAAACGTAGACATTATTGATGAAGCCATTTTCTCAACCGTAACATGCGTCACTATTACATCAGAAAAATGGAAGATTTAAGTTTGTTAGAGACTTTTTTTGCTTTATTTTTGTCTGTTGTTTCAAAAACAAAAAAAGATTCGCCTACTTCAGTTTGCATGTAAATTTTCCAATTGGCAGCAAGATTATCATAGGCCAATTTCGAATCAGTGATATCACCAATATATTCAGCTTTTCGTTTTATATTTATCATAAAAAGAAAACTTTTTTTTGCGTAAAAGGTGTGATTACGCTCATCGATATAGAGCTCAGTTCTTAACCCAAATGGTATAACCGCAGCGATAAAAAGGTAATAGCTGATTGGCCATATTTCAAACTGGCTCGTTAAGTTTATAGAGAATGAGCCTAGGCCAAATAAGATGCAAAGAAGCGATAGCGTTAACACGGGTCTTGGTAGAGTAAAAACTGATAACTTTTTGACCAACTTACCATCAACAATGTCGAAATTCATTTTAGTGTCTCACATCACTCTCAAAATGATTAATTGAACATACTGTAAAAAACAAGTTCAATATGATTCTGCTGATAATAACACAACTCGTAGTAATCGTAAGAAAATTGAATTATATTCCCTTTTGAAAATTAATATTGTAGGTATCAAGGACTATTCAAGCGAATATGGAAGAGATAAAAAACATTTGTTTTAAAGCGTTAGATGCTGGCAATAGATGCATTGTGGTCATGGATAAAATTAGTATTAGCAACCCCAGTATTGAGCATTATTGGGTTAAAGTTACTACCGAAACACCAACAAACCCTAGACATGTGCTGACTACAGTGCCGAGTAGTACGTTAAATAGAAAAGAAGCTATCGGTTGGGTCGATAAGATTAAATCCTATGACCCAAGGATTGAGAGTGTAGGTGATGGAAGGTTGGAGTTAATCTAACTTTTTACAACCTTTTTTGACAGCGTTTTAGATATAAGCTTTAAAACGATTTCAGGTGATAAGTTACTGTAATTTCTCATGTAAATATCAATAGCATATAATGACAAAGATAGTGCGTCATCAAGGCTAATTGGCACAGCAACAGCCTTTTTACCACCTTCAGTTATATTCATAAAAAATTTGTTACCTTGAAATTCTATTTTCATAGACTTATTTTTTTTAGCGCCATGATTGTTAAATTCAGCTTTAGAGATCATGCCAACTAGTACACCGATGAAATATGGGATTTCACTTCGGGTTAACTGCAAAATTATTTTGTCGTTCCATTGATAATAGCGAGGCTTATTCTCCAATGAACGAGCACCTTCAATCGTTAAAGTGTGATACTGGTCTGTTTTAGTCTTAGTTGTGACAACTGTAAGCGCTGATGATGAACCATAGATGCAGACGTTCTTCTCAAATACTCTTTCGTTATCGTTTTGGGGTAGATCATTTGCCTGCTGGTTATTTTGAGAGTAATCAGTTTGAGTATCAAACGAGCTTAATTGATTATCACGGCTTTGGGCATAAAAGTGGGTCATGTGTTAATCCTGATTTATTAAATTAACACCATTTTTCCACACATTTATTTTGGTACAAGGATTTGAAGTGAAATATTTTAATTTGTCTATTTTTGATGGAAAAATTTCATAAGCTTGCAGAAATCAAATAATGTGAAATGATGATTGAAACCAATACAAGAGAGATATGATGAAGTTGATAAATGATGGCAGTACATCAGCAAGACAGGTTTTAACGATGTTAACTAAAGCATCGGTTGAAATTTTGTCTAATGATGATATAGGTACCAATGCTAACAATTTTGTTCTGCTAAACATTGTTAGTGATATTAATGACTTTTCCCCGATAATTATTGCGGATTTTATGATGCCATTATTGAGTAAAACCATTATAAAAAACCGAAAATCACCTTCAGACGCCATAAATTCAATAGTGGACATATTATCTCACTCTATAAAAGGATTTGAAGTGAACGCTATGGGTATAGCTTTTTACTTAAATGGTCATCTTAGTGTGATAACAGAATCAACGAATGGTGTTCGATTAGCTAAGTTGATGGCTTTCAATATTACAGAAGATAGCATCAATACTGAATCATCGAAGGATATCAAGCCTCCTGAAGGTAAAGGTATGTTCTTCCCTGAACGTCTTATAACATTGGATTCAGATGGCATTAAAGAGGTAGAAATGTTGAAGAAAATATTCACTACTGTTTTTGAAAATGAACTGGTACCTGAAATAAAGCCCGAAATTATTCCTAAACGATTATTGCATTAACGAACTCATTTGGTTAATCGATAGTAATTAGCACCATCACAGTTACATTCACCCAAAAATATT
Organism: Shewanella sp. SG44-6; assembly: GCF_014164185.1. Lineage (NCBI taxonomy): Bacteria > Pseudomonadati > Pseudomonadota > Gammaproteobacteria > Alteromonadales > Shewanellaceae > Shewanella > Shewanella sp. SG44-6. The sequence goes on from NZ_JACJER010000016.1 coordinate 17,245, forward strand.
TTTTTACACCATAGGCAAGCCTTGACCGGTTTGCCTTTGCTATGTTGTGTATTTCTTTTATTTCGCTTACTACAATGTCTCATATATGTACCTTAATAGACAAAATCTACCCTTCTATCAATATCAAATTCTGATATTGCTACGTTTGATGAGTATGATTCTCCATAAGATACAACACTTATTTGCTCTGGGTTTACCCCTAAACTAACAAGTGCCTCAGCTACACTAGCTGCTCTTCTTTTGCCTAGCCACAAGTTGTATTCTGGGTCACCTTTTAAATCAGCGAAACCAGCTAGCATTACACGTGCCTCAGGTGTCGCCTTTAGAAACATTGCATTTATATCTATAACTGAATTAGCATCTGATTTGATATAAGATGAATTATGTCCAAATAGTATTCGGGAGCGTTTGGGGGATCGGTTTATTATCTTATTTGATTCAAGATTTAATACCGCTGATATAGCTTTACTGTAATCATCAACCACGACCTTTATTCTTGGCTTTTGGCTGATAGCTAGCGCGAGCTCTTTGTATATAACTCGATATTTTTTGAGGTCATCTTCTCGACCCGTATTCAAAGCTTCTGCTTCTGCTTGCTTTGTTAATACTCCTAGCTCTTCAATTGTACGTAGTGGTGGATGAGCAGTCTTCTTAATATTGGTAAAAGGGGGAGTTTTTAGGTTATAATTTTTTGACAGAACATTTTCATTGTAGCCTTCGTTATTTGAGCATGAAGCTACTAGAATAGTACATAACGCTATTGATAAATTTCTCACTTTCCTTCCCTCTAACACACTTTGTTGTAGGTGAAGTATAAGGTTGATAACTGTTCAATGCAATCGGTAGAAATGGCCACAGTAGGTTTTGTTATAATGATAAATAATAATAATAATTTAGATGAAAAGCTTGGTAGACAGTGGGAGAAACTGAAAAGTCGGATTATTTTAATGCAAAATGCATTTTGCCATACCGACTATATTGCCTGTTACTATTATAGTTTACCTCCTATGCTATCTTCTTTTGAAAAGCAAATGATTGAAAAAATACCGGTCATTAGATATGAAGGTAAAAAAGCAGTTTATTTGTCTAGTGCAGCTTTTATAAAGTTTTTTATTATGCCTGATTGGTCAAGCAAAATGTCACAACGATATCCAGGGGTTATCCAATTCAGTGTTAAACATAGTGAAACAATAGGTAAGCTTTTAAGCGACATCAATGAGTCAAAAAAAGAGCTTTGTCAGACAATTGACTTAATTCCTACGCAAAGAGCTAAAAGAGCTGCTATGGATGGGCTCATGTCAAACTCATCTACTAAAGCAATCTTAAGGTTGATCTCAATACTACATGATGATTTTGATGATTTATCTAAAGTTACATTCCATTGGAATCATCGGCCTAATGTGAGAAAAATCTCTGTAAGCTCTGCTATTTCTCAGTTAGAACTAATGAAGAACAAACCAGAGGGTAATTGCGCAAAAGAGATATGGAAACGAAAGGTGGAGTTGAGTATAGATAAACTGAATAACTTACCAATGGATCATTCTTTGCGCATAAAAAGGCCTACTAAAGCGCAGCCGATGGTTAATATCCGTTCCGAAACGCTGGGGTGGATGCAATATACTGCAGCCCTACCTATTGTGATTTTTTCGGACAAAAAGATCGACTACGAACATCTTATCGCTTATGACAGTTTGTATAGAAGATCTATTAGAAATGATTCAATTTTGGGCGATGAGCCATATATTGAACAATTGCCAATCTATTTGATAAACGAAAACAATAGGTAAATTAATTACTTGCTCCTATAGTGCTATAGACTTATACAACTAAATTTGTGAGTTAACTACATTTTCGTGTACTATATTACAACTACAAAATTTTGCACATTCAAAAACTCATAGCATTAGATTGATTTTTATCAACGCTAAATAATTTGTTTTGAGGATAATATGAACATTAATAAAAAAACTCAAACTAATGATGAAGGTCCCGAGGACTCGAATGTTCACGGCTTCACCTCAGAAAGTGTCGTTGTATCAAATAGAGTACCTGAGCGTTCTACAAAAGTAGCTTCGTATTTAGATTGTTCTGTCTATGCCAGAGCGTGTGGTATAGAGACTATGCGACAATGGTTTGATTATCATCGTGTAAAAGAAGGTGGCAAACCCAGGCCTCCTGGAATTCCAGGTGATCCTAGTCATCAATACCGTGAAGTTTGGAAAGGTTGGCCACAATTTCTAGGCACTAACAATGTAGCTTCTGCTCACCTTTCTGATACCGCTATGTCTTTAACAGATGCCAAGGCATGGTTTATTAAAAATGAAATACAAACCGTAAAACAATTTAGAGTGTTATGTACTGAAGGTTTACGGCCTCCAACTATCCCCGCATGTCCTGAGAAGTTTTATAACGTTAAATACTCGGAATTGCTGGCACCTAAATCAGGTCGATATTTAGGTTTTCACGAGGCGAGAAACTTTGTACACAGTTTTGAATTTAATGACTATTTAGAATTTAGGGCTTACAAGAGAAATAATCCCGAAATGTTTGAAAAGATTCCTAGTAGCCCAGACAGAGTTTATATGAAGTCATCGCCTCCAGAATGGACTTCTTGGCCTGATTTTCTGGGGTATAACCGTATCACTAGAACCCGTTTAGAAGAATAATAAAAAGCCACTATTTATTAGTGGCTTTTTATTAAAACATATTTTTATTTGGTAAATTAAACTTGATCCACAGGTCCATAGACTCCGGTGGAGCGCCTTTTGCGAAATAGTTGCACTCACCCTCCCGAATATAAATTGATGGAACTCTTACTTCATTGAGAACTGTACCTAGAGGGTTTATTGGTTGTTTACTTTCTAATACCGGTGTTATTTTCTGCGACCAATCACTTATTTTTACCAAATCACAAACTCTGATTTCGTTAACGTAGATTTCAACACTCATATTGTTAAGCAACCACAATGCGCCTCTCATAGTACAATCAAATTCTGTATCGCAAACTAGTTCTTGGCCATCGATTGACCATGGAAATAAATCTTCGGTTTTGACCTGGCTCAATTCACTATTAAAGGCAGTATCACAGATCCCAACCATAATAAGGCCAGGATAACGCTTAACAGCTAACGCAACGTTTTTAGACGTCGGAAATTCATAAGTAGAAATTCCACTTTTAGATTCTGCACTATAATAATAAGCATCACCCCTAACCTGTTGGCCATACGAGTTTATTAAGCTTTTCTGTGAAACCTTCATATCGAGATACATGTGGCTAAATATAGGGCCACAACCCTTAGGGTTACTAACGTGCACAGCGTAACTGTTAGTTAAAACTTGATCATATAACAAAGATTTGAGTGCCATATCTGCATTGAAGTTCGATGTGATTTTCAATTTGAAATACTCTCCAGTTTTTTCTGAATGAGTTTTGAAAATTGAAGAATCTACACCTTTTTGAAACAGTTTTATGATAGAAGTGGCCAATACTTTCGCTTCTTCTGCATTATTCATTGTATCGGGAGTTAAAGTAGCGTCTATTCGGTTATCGTTTTCAATAGGTAAAGTAGTATTAGCAAAACTATCTTTCAACTCTAAAATTGCTTCAGAACTACTTACTAATGCTTTCACATAAACACTGCTGCTAGAAGAGTGGCTGTTTTCGGCTATTGACATCATTTTATGATAATTTGTGAGCAATAGGGCTCCATTATCTAATATCAAATCAATCGAATCATGAATATAGTCATTGAACTTATTAGAATCTATCTCTACTGATACGACAGTCTTTACGCAGACTCCGAACGGATGCGCTTCACATTTGATTGTTCGTTGTTCAGTAATATGATGTGATACAGGGTAAGTGTTTACAAGCATCTGCTGTAACTTGTTGTTTATTTTCTCCGGCACAAATTCTTCAGCTGCAGCTTTCTGTAATAATGTAGTTACTGCCATGAACTCGCTTACTAATCGCCCATCATTTGGAGAGTCAAATTCACTAAGTTGATATTCGTATGATTCTGATATTATCTCACCCGAAGCATAATTGTGAATCAATAGTGTAAGTACAATAAAAAGCCGTTTATAGATTTTCAATTTTAATTACCTTATTATTCAAGGTGAGAGAATGAGTGTTTTTTTTGTTAATTACTGGAATATTTATAGATTTGGAACCACTTTCAATTATTCTTCTAAAATTGCTTTTATGAACAACTATTGCAGTTCCAGACTCGTCCAGAATAGTACTTACTAGTATGAAGTCGTCTATAAGTGATTCGTTATAGAAATGGTTAAATAGTATGATTTTTTCATGCCTCTTCAGAGACATATAAATCTCCTGATCAACATAAAATTTCACCTCTAAAACTCCATTACTGTTAAGTGAAAGGTCATATTCCTGAATGAGATTATTTGTTAGTGACTTGATTTGTAAATTGTACCAATCCATCCTAGCAGATTCGTTCTCTGAATTAGTCGTTCTTTGCTGTTCGCTCTTTTGAGCTAAAGACACACTTAGATGTTTAGGTTCTGTTAATAAATCAATGTATTTACGATTGTTGTTTTGAGGATTGTTTCTCAACTTAAATTTATGAATGGTTTCTGCAACCCATTTAGATTTTGAGTAATTAGGGTTGACCTCTATGGTGACATTTGCTGAAACGTCAAAGCAGAAAGAAATCTGATGTTCACAAGGTGTATATTTATACTCATTCTGCATTCTTATAAATTCAAAGTTACTGTCTAGCAAAATTATTTCTTTAAGCTCTGAGTCTCCTAACGTTGATAAAACGCCGATTTCTACATGGGTAACTCTTAAGTAATCAATAGCTTTATCTATAGCTACCTGCTCTGCTTGCTTAATTGCTATAAGTTTTGAATCATAAAGTGATACACCATTATCCATCTTTACAACTGCTGAACCACCAAAACTCATAGCAACTGCAGAGCTCTGTATTGAAAGTGGCAATAAAAGGATTATTGTTAAAATAGCAGGTTTCACTTTATTACCACCTTATAGATTTTATTGTAAAAACTTAGCCTTAAGTGCGCCTAAATGTTCCTCACCAACTTCATTGAAAAAGTCTAGATTTGCCCTAACATAACCACCAAAACTTGCATCTACATTTACCAATGCTGGTGGCATTATCGTAGTCGTTTTTAGCCCTAAGTATGCACAAAGCGCTAACGCGAGATACGAATAACCGCACATTTTAATTATAATAGACATTGTTATCCCTTCATTATCACATTGGCACCTTGAGGTATGCCTGTATTGTTATTTGGTCCTAAATCTGTATTTGGACCTTGTAGTTGCAACCCCGAAGGTAAACTTATAGAGCTACTATTTACGTGTGTATTGTCAGAGCTTAAAGCTGATTTCATGCTCCAACCTTCAGCCTGTGCTACATCAAAATTTGTTGATAAAGCAGACGAATTGTACATTTCCTTGCTCGACGCTGATGCCTCTGCTGATCTGCTTTCTACTTCAACTACCTGTATTTCCACCCTCTCTCCCGTACTCGAAAATGTTTGGGATGGATTATTTTCGTTACCATTTTGAGTGCTTGAAACTACGTTATCATTAGTTGTAGTTGCTGCAAGGTTTTGACCTGAAATTTGTTCCTCATTTGATCGCGTAAGCACACTGCCGGTGTCTGCAGTATTATCTTGTTGGTTATAAGCCGTTAATGACTGATCTGCTGTACTGTTATTACCTAAATCAGTTTTATAACCGTCCTCTGTTTGCGATTGAGCGAAATTATTATCTCGATTAATTGAAGAACTGTTAGCTTGTTCGGATTCTGAGCTGTGAATTTGAGACTGATCAACTAAGTTACTAGCTAATTGAGGCTCTACTCTTCCTTCTGCAATATCTTTATTAGCTGCACTCCCATTTTGATTTGCCGAAGAAAGCACCTGGTCTTCAGCTAATAAATGAGTTTTTTCTAAGCTTTGAGGTGCCTCAGTGGTGTTATTCGCAGCCGTTGCAGCAAGTGTGCCGCCATTATTCGCCGTGGCATTGGCAAACTCAGGTTTTGCTAATTCAGTTGTTGACTCTGCTGTTTTGGCC
>NZ_JACJER010000016.1:23414-56340 GCF_014164185.1 Shewanella sp. SG44-6
GCAGCCGTTGCAGCAAGTGTGCCGCCATTATTCGCCGTGGCATTGGCAAACTCAGGTTTTGCTAATTCAGTTGTTGGCTCTGCTGTTTTGGCCGATTGCTCAGCATTACCAGCTTGGGCTTGTGGGCTGGCTTGAACTTGCTGACCTGGTGCTGTACCGGTTCTATTTTGTTCTGGTTGTGTATTAGCTGGGCCTTCATTTACGGAGTTATTACCTGCACTAAAAATTACATCTTTGGGGATGAATTCTGATTTTACCCCTGCGTTAGTAAGGCCTTCAGCAACATTGGACCTTAAATTTTCGTTTTCGATTGACTGAAGTAATGGCTTTATTTGGTTAGGATTGCTATTTAAGTAACCAGCTACTTGCTCAGTATTCGAAGTAAAGCCTGTTGCAACCTTATTCAGGTCACCTCTAACTTGGTCAATATCTTTTCCATAGCTTAATCCCCATAATCCTTTCATTAGATTATCGGAATTTTTAAATTTGTCATCTAGACCTGAGTTTATAGCTGCGCTAGATAATTCTTGTAACTTAACTTTGGCTTCAGTCGAATCCATCTGTTGGCCATTTGGTAAAGCACGAGCTTCTGCAGGAAGATCAGAACCAAAATTACTTCTATCATCGAAAGACTTTCTAAGATTTGCAAGTAACTGTTGATCCTCTCTTGATGCTGCGGGTCTACTTTCCATGCCTCTTAGAACATTTTGATGATTAGCATATTCATGTGCTTTTGAAGCTGCTGTGCTGAACACCTCAGCTTCATTGCCATAAGCCGATAATCCAAACTTATCAGACGTTAGTAGATCTGTAGCTTTAATAGGTGCCGAGTATTTACCATCGTTATTAATTTGATTACCAAAAGCTAGAGCAGCTTCTGGGTTACCATCTTTGATTGCTTGCTTTAATCCTAACTGGCTTAAACGCATTTGGTTATCAGCTGGAGAACCATTCACGAATTGTGATACAACGCCTTGCATGGTGTCACGCTCTTTACTTAGCTCTTGAGGTAATTGCTTACCGTCAGCTTTTAACTGGCCTTCCATTTTATCAATTGAATTTACATAAGAAGCAGCCATTGTTGCCATTGCTAATGCCTGGTCTTTGTTATTTGAACCAAAGGTTACTGATTCATTAGATTGCATCAGATCGCCCATGATTTTATTAACTTCTTTCGGGGCTACATCACGGTTTAAGAGTGCTTGTTTCCCTGGTTCTAATACTTCTGAAGATACACCTGTATTTTCAAGTTTAGCCGCTGCCATTTGAAGATGCATATTTGGATCATTTAATAACATTTCAGATATTGGTTTAGTTTTTCCTTCTTCGTTGAGCTTTCTTTCGGCATCAAATGCGACTTGCTTAGTATCGTTAAGTTTTTCTTTTCGATTATTCATATCTTCTTTCAAAATGGCAGATTTATTTTCTGCATCTTGAAGTCTTTCTGAACTTAAAGGTTTAGCAGCTACAGCATTTTCTGCGGCAGACATAGCACCTTCGTAGCCATCACGCCTATTTTGAATTCTCGCTGATGTATCATCAGTACCATTAGCAAGTGCAGAGTTCACTTTTCCTTGATGTGTTTGCATGTCGCGCTTAATCTCTTGCCCATCTTCAGATGGTGTGAGAGGTTTATTGTTTAGCACTAAGCCTAAACCGTTTTCTATAAATGCTTCGCCTACTTGTAACCCAGTTCCAACACCACCTATACGATTATTACCATTTACGGACATATCTTTTAGCATCGTGCCTGTCATTACAGATTCTGCTGCGATTGCATTTGCACCTTTACCTAATCCAGCTTCAGATCTAATGCTATCAAAAACAGCAGCTACACCTCTCGATTCATTCCCAAGAGCAGCACCGTTAACACTTTTTATTGCCTGATTAACTACATCTGATGTGTAGTCTTTATCAGTAGAGAGTTTTAGTAATTTACCTGAATCTTGAGCAAATTGAGACATGGACTCTGGGGCTTGGCCATTTGTAAGTTGATTAAGTGCGCTTGGTAAATCATTTCCTTTGAAGTTTGACCATTCTTGTCCAAATCTATCTTGAAGCATGCTATCTAATGCTGTGCCCGCTGCTTCCATATACTTATTAGCGTTTAAGTACTCAGTTGCTTTATCGCGGCCAGTTATTAGATCAGTAACCTTTACAGATGAGCTTGAATTAGTCGTTGATGCGTTCGCTTGTGTTTCAGACAATTCGTTTGATCTGCTTCTTGCTTCATTTAACATTCTAGAAGTTGTTGCAGCTTTATCGCTTGCGTTACTCCAATCGACTGATAAACGACTACCACCAGTTTCACTTCTACCATTCCTTTCAGATATAGCTTGGTCTACTTTGCTACCATCAACTTTGTTTATTGCATCCGAAAATTTTTCAGCATAACCAAGAGATTCGGATTCAGAATATTTTTGCTCAAGCCCTTGCGCTGTGTCTTGTAATGTTTTTTTAACATCAGACCAGCTATTTTCATGAGTTAATCCTCCTGAAACCCCGACCATTTTAAGGAAATTGTCAGCAACTTGTTTATATAAATTACCCATTTTTCCTGAGCCAAAATTCCCCCCCTTAGCTCGATTATCCTGACCACCAGCTTCGCCAAGGTCCATACCAACCCGTCCCGCAAATTTTTCTGCCATATCTTGGACTTCACTTTCTGATTTTCTACTTGCATCTGTGATTGCTTTACCGGTCACAGCATTTGTAGATTCACCCGTTTCTTCTGCAGTAGCACGAGTAGCCATTAATGAAGTCGTAACACCTTTTGATTGACCAGCTTCGGCAGCTTGGGTGTAGGAGTACCCTGAATCTAGATTTTGTGCTGTAGAGTTAAATATTTTAAAACCCTCGTTCATTGCTTGCGAGTTAGCTTCAGTTAACTGGCTTAAATCACGTTGCACAGCTGCACTGGCATTATTAGAAGCCTGGCTACCTGTAAATGTAGAAACGTCATTTGTAGTTGATTTACCGTATTCATCATTTTCTCTCCAGCCGTCGGATACTCTTGTTGAAGAGCGGCCAAGAGAATCGCTTACTGTATTGTTTCCAGTAAGTTTTATAGGTGGGGGGGTTAATGGTGCTGTATCAGGTTTGGCCCCACTCTGCATTTGGCTGGTTGCATTTATCATCGTATGTGCAGATCCATAGATAATCATCATTGCTAAAGAAGGGACCATTGTTTGCAACATGGCGGCTGTAGACACAAAAGTTTCAAGCTGAGTATAGGCTGCATCCATCCCCCCCCAAGTCTCAATAGACCACTCTGCCATTTTCGGGTTAATAAGGCAGTTACCACTACCTACTTGCCCTTGTGTGTCCATTGATCCACATAGCAGTTTATTTATGTAATAGTCATTATAAAGGTTAACGCCTACTTGAATAATAGGCCAAACATTTACAGCGATTAATATCATGAACCATTTCATGAACATCCCTACGCCCTTATCCCCTAAGCTGACAAGGAATGGCATTAAAGGTGCTAATAAGAATATGAATGATTCGAACCATGTAATTAATGCAGGAGCAGTTTCTAACCAAAAACTTGTTTGTGAAGCTTGTGATATTCTTCGGTTTTCCATGGCGGCATATTGTGTTGAAAAGGCCATAATATCTGACTCTTGTAACCAATCTGAATTTGCCGAGGCTTTAACAAATAATGCTTTCATCATGTTTTGATTATAAAAATCGATAGCTTTGGTATTAGATGTCCTCATGATGGCAAGGCCATCTTCAAGTAACGTCGGTGATGAGCTCGACAGCATCATTGCACTATTCTGTAGATCATCAGCAAATTGACTATTAGGACCAATCTTTGCACCTAAGTATGACCATGCATTTTCACAAGTCATAGTAATAACAGAACCTGCTTCGTTCATTTCTACAAACCAGCTACCATTGGTTTCGACTTTTAATAATGACCACGAAAACGGCGAGTTATTCAGAGCTTGCTGATCTACGCTACCGGTTCCGTTACCCGCTCTTGTTTGTGCATTGGCAATGTCACGGTTTACACATTCATCCATATAATTTTGAACGTTAACAGGAACCTCTCCCATAAAAATGGTTGAGTCAAATCCTGCAAAACGTGATTTAAGTAGTGCTGTCAGTGGCTCTATCGATACGCCTACCGATGATTGCGCTAAGCTACCGTTAGTAGACTGATAGCTATCCATTAACCCTTTAGAAAAACCATTGCCTATACCGGTTGAAAGCCAAGCACCAGCAGCGATGCCCACTGGTAAAACTATTGGTTGTGATAATTCACCACTTCTTGACGATTCAATTACAACCGGAACTTTTGGCATAAAAAGAAACATAAACAAGAACATAGATAAAAATACGGTTTTTATATGGAATTGCTTATTATCTAAAATCTGCTTAAACATTGCGATTAGTAAAGATAAACCTAAAGCAACACCAGGTAATCTTGAATTTCCAATACCGCCATCACTAAATGCCATTTCAGCTGCTTCAGCCATTCGGATCATAAAGTCAATATCACCTAAAGAATAAATGGTAATCATGCTTATTTGTCTCCAGTTAAAGCATTATGGATGGCTTGATTTGCTATAATTTTTTGGTTAATTGCTGAGCGTTCATTTTCTAAATCCTGTTGGGATTCACGTAATACTTTTACTCTACCTTCAAGATCCACAAACTTATTTTCTGTTGCAGCTGGGCTATCTTTTAAACTCTGAGCTAATTGAATTAATTCTTGGCCTAGTGAAATGGTCATATCTACAGAAATCATTGAACTAATTAGATCGCAGTTAGAATCAACTAGGTCAGCGTTACCTGAATTCTTAGCAATGAATCCTCTTAATGTCGGTCCCATTTTTTGCAATAAAGATGTTTGGTTATTATTAACCGCTTGTTTTCTCGGAATGCGACTCATAATAGAGGTCGAAAAGTTAGTTGAAGTGTTGTAGTCGTTTCCGCATAGTAAATCTTTTATTTGAGTTTTAAATGGCTTTAGGTAAAGAGCATTACTCTCCGAAACCGCTACTTCTTGTACATTCCAACAGTTAGGATCTGCTGATTCCGATTGAGTACATTTAATCATTTTCATATCCGTATTAGATGCCCCACCTTCAACCTCTCTTGGCATATATACATCTAATAGTGAAATAGTTGGATGTTTCTTAGTTAACTTAGATTGACCACCTTCGGCAGCACTAGATGTTAAACTAGTATCTACATTATTAATTTCTGTACCTAATATGGACATCAGTATTTGGGCGGTCGTATGTTGATCGCTACCCAAAACAAAGTCCCAACCAGTTAGGCTTTTCAATGCCTGATATGTTGAGTTGTACGAAAGCTTACTACCCGTTTTATTTTCTAAATCTGATTCACTCGATATTTTTTGAGATTCAACAACACTTGAAGCAAAGTCCGGTAGGTATGCAGAAGCATTTTTAGAGTAAGTATCCCAAAGCTTAGATTTCTTTTGTTCACGGACTGAGTTAGCACCTGTAATTGAATCAAAGGCTTTGGTCAGTGATTGACAATCACCTTTAACTAACTCATTCAAGCCTTCGAGTCTTTTGGCAAGGTCAGCCATAATTGCATTGCAATCAGGACATATCTGATCAAATGCTAATTGGAATGCGTACATGGGGGCTGCTGCTACTAAGCTTCGCCCCATTTGAACGAGTTCTTCTTTCTTCAGTATGGATAAAGAACCACCAAAAAAATCGATTCCATTACAACCAGCTTGGATGTATGGCGCACGGATAGCTATGATGTTGGGGTTATAAGTTTTAATCCTGACTCTAGCAGAACCCAATGAGACTCCATTCCGAGTATCACTACTATATCCTGTCGCACCGGAACCAGTTTTAAGCATCATGTCCCAAACTTTATCGAGCTCGTTTGCATGTGACGTCAAATGCGTAAAACTTAATGCAATCGAAAGGGCTAAAATTTTACTTTTCATTATGTGGTGCTCCATCATTGCCTGTTAATGTCTTACGCATTAAGTCAATTAGATAGTTAGGGTCGTCATAGACCTGCTCTGTATCTACTCGCTGTTCAGGGTTAGTCATTAACATTTCTTTGACCTGTGCTTGTTCGTTGTATTCTTCTTGAGTAAGTAAATTTTCACGTTTGGCTATTTGAATGCTTCGCTCAACGATTTCGGTTAATGCAGCAAGACCGCTCGAAAGTAAGTAAAAATCGTTACTTGATTTATCAACTAAATATAAAGTCGGAGTGGCTACAACATTAAAAGTTTGAGCCATTTCAGGAGTCGCAACTTTGTAATTTTCAAAGTATTGAAATTGATCGTTTGGTACAGGCCCACCATCTATAGAGACAGGGAGAACATCCCAACCAAATTCTTCTGTAACACGGCTGAGATAAGGTGTTTGTGTGGCGCAGTATGCACATGATGATGAATAGAAATAAATTAACGAATTGTTTTTACCAAGGCGCTTGAATAATTCCCACATATTTTTGTCTTGTGCGACTCTATGGGTTGTTAATGCAATCCCTGTTTCAGGTCGCCTTAATGACTCGTTTAAGTATGGGTCAAACATAGAGGTCGCTATGTACTGCGTCATAAACTCAGTAGACACATCAACAGCCGCACGTTGCATGTATAAATAACGCTTAACATCGTCTGGTGATCGGCTATTAATAGCCATAATCTTTGCTTTAGGAAGGTTTTCGCGAAACCAAGCTACTGTCATTGGTTCTAATGTAGATTTTGGCTCTGCCTTAACTGTGGCATCATCAGAAGGCTCAACACTCTGAGGGGGTGCAATTTCTTCCTCTATTTCTTCAATTTGCTCTGGTAACGGCTCATGCCAAAACCAACCTTCAGCGCTTCGCTCATAAAAGCCCTTACCGCTATCCTCATTAGCAAAAGCAGCAGAGTTAATCCCTATTAGTACAGAAATAATAAGAGGAAATTTTAATTTAGAGAGCATCTGAAATCCTTCAACACAGTTTGTTGTTATTGTAAGCTTGGGTATACTTTAACGCAACACAATACTTTAGATGTGAAAGAGTGGTTAAATACCAGGCTTTTTAGGTAAAAAAACACCGATAACACAAGCTGTAGAGTATTTTTTGCGGTGCTATGTGGTGAAATTGATGTGCTAATGGCGCAAATATGCATTGACCACCTCAAAAGTAGGTAATACAATCATGTTTTGAAAGTTATATAGGCTTATTTATGAATCCGGTACTACAAACTATTATTGATACGGCTCACAAGTGCCGTGATGCAGAGATTAGTCGTTATGAGGCTTTTTCTGAGTTCAATAAATCGAATGAAGAAATTGACTCCCTTATTTATAACCATTCGGTATCTCAAGCAGAAGCAGCCCGTATCTGTGGTTTTTCGGAGAATACCTTCCGAGAAAAAGTAAAATTAGCTATTGAAAAAAATGTTATTCCTGAGCTTCAAATGCTCAAAAATAGATATCTGTTCACTCTTGAACACTTACATTTGATGATGGATTGGCTCAAATTACCAAAAGTTTCAGACACGCAAAATTGTAATATTATTAATATGCAAAACCAAAAGGGCGGCACCGGTAAATCTACCACCGCTTTTACCTTGGCCACTGGGATAGCTTTAGATGTAAAGAAACGGGCGAAGGTTTTGGTCATAGACCTTGATCCGCATGGTACGTTAAGGAATTTTGTTGCTGCTAAGCCTGAAGATTATAACTCCATGTTAACTACTGTCGATCTTATGCTCGGGCCAATAGAGCCTAATAGTATTTATGCTGAATATATTGAAAGCGGTTATGACCACGAAAGTCTAGTGAAGGATGCTATCTTAAGAACGCATATTCCGACACTTGATGTATTGCCAGCATTTGAAACTGACTCTAGATTTAATGACTATGCATTGAAAATGTATTATGAATCGGGATCAATGTTTAATGCTTTAGCGTTGATGGAAGCTAATGTTTTAAGCCTGCTAAGAGATAGCTACGATTACATATTCATTGACACAGGCCCCCATTCAACGCCATTAGTTTGGTCAACAATGGATGTTTGTGATGGTATTATTTTCCCTGTGTCACCAAGAAAACTTGATTGGATTGTTACCTCTGCATTTCTAAACAACATCGAAAACATTTTTGCTGCCTTGCCAAATAAAGGGAACAATTTAAAGTTTTCAAAACTATTGATTGTAAATTTTGACGATGAAAAAAACCGCGATTTAGAAATGATGTACTACATCCAAGAAACAGTTGGTCGTTTCGCATTTAAATCTTTTGTAAAAAGATCCACTGCTTTTGAAGTCGCAAATAAACACTACCGGACTATTTATGATTTAAGAGCTTCAGATGGTCTGTGTCCAAAAATACAATTAGAAAAAGCAATGACCACAATGAAAGACGTAATTTTAGACTTTAATTTAATCATTAAAGAGCTTGGGAATAAGAAATGATGATTGAAAATAATAGGGGTTCATCCAGAGGAAGTAATTCTTTAAAGCTGAATTTACCCTCACCAATTAACTATAAACTAGCATCCGGTAAAATTGTTCGTTTCAAAGAAGTCACGATAGCTCATAAAGATATCGAGGCTTTAACAGCTGTGGACCTAACAGTTAACCCTAGGTTAACGAGCTCATTAACAGAAGCTAAATTAAAAAATCTATCTCATAGTATCAAACGAAATCAATTCTATGCGGTTGTAGGTTACCGTAGAGACAACATCATATACATCATAGATGGCTCTAGACGCAGGAAAGCAGCTATTATTGCTGGTGTAGGCCTTAGGGTGTTAGTGACTGATGATGATATACCTGAAGATGAGCTAAAGGATTTAGTTAAAGAATTTCAAACCAATGAAAATCTATCAACTCTCGAGTGGGGTTTGTTATTTAGTGCTGAGCTTGAAGCAAATGAAGAATTGAAGCAAAAGGATTTGTGCGATATTTACAATAAAACGACCAGCTTTATATCTAGGGCTGTTCAGGCTAGTCGCATATCACCTGAACTCTTAGGGTTATTTGAGAACCTAGACCCTTTAACATCTGATGAATATGACCAGCTAAAAAAGATAACTGATGAGTTAGTCAAGCATGAAATTTCTTTAGAGGATATAGGTTTAAGAGTTAAAGAAGAAAGATGTGATAGTAAGCCTAAAATTTTCAAATTCTTATTGGCAATTTTCCCGTCAAGTAGCAATAACAAAGTGGTGAAAGCTAAAGTGCCTGTAGAAAATGTCGTTTTCGTGTCTCGCAAACGATATATCAATAAACAACTTACACAAAAAGGAAAAGGTACGGATTTTAAATGTGCAGGCTTAACAAGTAGTGAAGTTGAGAAGATTGAAGAGTTTATCAAAGATTTAATTAAATAAAACAAAGGTAAGTGCCCGTCGCCAAACTAAGCACTTACCTTATACACGAGGAAAAATCATGTCTGTTTCTACAATGTTAGCAGTAGCTACACGAATAGCCAAGGGGCAACGGGTTTCAATACCCGCAATGCACTTTCGAGATTGGCCAATATTTTGTCGCTGCTTGAAGGAAGCTAAGCAGCAAATTAATAGCTAATCCGCTTATTCGAAAAAAAACCTGCATTAAATATAGCAGGTTTTTTTATACGGATAAAAATCACTTAATCGTATACTTCAAACATCGCGTCACTAATATCGAACTCGTCTACTTTTTCCTCTTTAACTGGTTCTTCCCTAATTTTACTAGCATCGCTAGATTCACTTTGCAAATTCTCAGATGATGGAACCGAATTATCATTCAGGTTGATATTGTTTTTGATTGAATTGTTTAGCATAGCCAATCCAATTTCCATCAGTGTTAACATCTCATCACGAACGGCTTCAGTTGGAAGTTTGGATAAATGAGCATGTAAACGATATCGCTTATTCGATATCCTAATATGTTTATCAAAAACTTTAGCCATAATTACCACTCTTTTCTCGAGATGGCTGCTTTACTAAATTGCTCACCCGCTGTTTGAAGGCCTTTAGCTACAGCAGTAATTGAGTCTTTAAGTAAAATAATTTGGTGTGCTGGAAATGCATTCTTAATCGCACCCATATAGATACTTGCAGAACCGCCAGCTACGATGATTAGGTCAAGATCTTGCCCGTCACCCACTTTGTCTACGATCTTACTAATAGCAGAATTTGTGACAGCATTTATGGCTGGGTTAAGATCAAATTGAGGTGTCCCTTCGCGTTTGTTTATTGGAAAATCCATTTCATGACCGAAAATTCGTAGTTTGGATGTGATGATTGCATCATCAATCAATTCAATATTCACCTCTTTAATTTTTTTAAATCGTTCAATTTTTACCATTTCATTTTTAAGTGCTGTAGCAGTAGATTCAAGAACTCTTGATACTCCTAAATCACAATCATCAGAACGATTACGATTTGGCTTTAGCCCTTTAGTTACTAAATAATCGACGGTTAGATATCCGACGTCAATCGTCAAAATCGTTAGGTTTTGGATTTCACGATATCTTTCATTTCCACCTTCTCTGATATAGCTGAGCAATGCACCTAAGGGCTGTTCGAAAACAAGAGTTCGTAAAACCACAACATCACGACCACCACCTAGGTCGTGCTTTTTAGTTGCTAATGCTATTAGTTCATCTTTCCTATGCATAACTGAAACAGGCAAACCTAGAACAAGGGCTTCAACTTTAGATGTTGGTAGCATTTTCAAAGCACCTTTAAGCAGTGCCATGTATCTATCGGAAGTTATGTAGCTTTCAGTATTCAACACTCGTGATGACCTGGCAGACTGAACTTTTGATACGTCTTCACCAACCTCGTAAAGTCCCATGTTTACCGGCACCTCCACAACTGCACGCTTATCTAAAACGCCTTCACCAATCGTGGATGATTGCTTAACTGGTACAGGAATGGACGGGAATGTTCTTATGAACGGGCCGTTATCAGTATTTGCAACAACTGTTGTGGTGCCATACCCAATTTCTACAGTAACAATCATAATCACCTCTAAACTTAAATTGCCCCCTTTATTGGAGGATTATGGCAATCATAAACACAAAAAGTTATATCGCAAGAGATCTGCTTTTGTCGCTGAACCCATACATTGACATAATGTACCCATAGTTTGACAAATTTAACCCATCCAATGACATAAAAATGGTTTTTGTAATTATGTTCCAAAAGCCATTTTCTTTAATATCAGTATCTTGAACGATTAATAACCCATACATTGACAAATTTTTGCATCTTAGTACACTAAATATACTTTATTCGTGCGAATTTAACTCATGTATATAAGAAGCTTACGCAAACCATCACCGAACAAAAACGTATTTAAATTCGCTAGCGCAAAAGTTAGCGAAACGATAATGTGTGAGAGTTCATTGGAGTTTGATGCGTGCTTTCATCATGAATACAATGATTGTATAGAGGTGTTTGGTAGCCAGCCTGAAGGGTTTTATTACGATTTTGAGGGCAAAAGATTGCCCTATACACCTGATGCGATAGTTCACTTTATTGATGGGACTGTAAAGTTCCATGAATACAAACCTTATAGCAAAACATTCGATCCAATCTTTAGAGCTAAATTTGTAGCCAAAAAAGCGGCTGCTCAGTCTTTGGGTGCAGATCTTATCTTGGTAACAGAACGACAAATCCGCGTAAATCCTATTCTAAACAACCTTAAAATTTTGCACCGGTATTCGGGTATCTATGGCTTGAATGAAATGCAAATTGAATTGCTTAAGCTTATTAAAAAAATGGGTAAAATTAGTGTTAACGATGTGGCAGTAAAACAATCATTAACATTAGGAGAAACCCGCGCACATCTGTATTCCCTTATACATCAAGGATTGATTAAGGCTAACTTAAGCCAAGATGATCTCGATTGTAACCCAGCGGTATGGTGCATCGAATGATGGACTTTGAAGATGAGTTCAGTGAGTCTGAATTAGTCAAGAAGCCCGATACCCCTATTCAATATGTGAAGTTAGAAGATACTACATTAGTCAAAAGAGACTTAGATACCTTTCCTGACTTTTTAAAAAATAAAGCGCTCGATAAATACCAGCTTATTGCCTTCATCGAAAAAACAATCACTGGTGGATGGACTCAAAAAAACCTAGACCCAATTCTTGATGCTCTTTTTACTACCGCCATGGAAAAACGCCCTAATTGGCGAACGTTAGTACGTTGGCGTAAAAGCTACATTGACAGTAACGGCGATCTTGCGTCATTAGTCGCCAAGCGACACAAAATGGGCAACAGAACGAGTCGAGTTCAGGGTGATGAAGCATTTTTTGAGCAAGCACTAACTCGCTTTTTAGATGCAAAAAGACCCAGAGTATCTACAGCATATCAATACTATAAAGACGCCATCACCATTGAGAATGAAAACATTGTTGATGGACAAATTCCTATCATTTCTTACAAAAGCTTTAACCAAAGAATAAAGTCACTACCTCCTTATCCTGTTGCAGTGGCGCGGCATGGTAAATTTAAAGCAGATCAATGGTTTGCTTATTGCTCATCGCATATTCCCCCTACGCGAATATTAGAGCGTGTCGAAATCGATCACACACCGCTTGATCTAATCCTGCTTGATGATGAGTTATCTATCCCACTAGGCAGGCCATATTTAACCTTAATCGTCGATGTTTTTAGTGGTTGTGTTTTGGGGTTTCACTTAAGTTATCGGTCGCCTTCATATGTATCAGCTGCCAAGGCAATCGTGCATGCAATAAAACCTAAATCATTTGAAGGTCTTGATATAGAGTTTCAAAATGAGTGGCCTTGCTTTGGTAAATTTGAAAACCTAGTTGTGGATAATGGAGCTGAATTTTGGTCAAAAAGTTTAGAGCATGCTTGTAAAGAAGCTGGTATAAACATTCAATTTAACCCCGTTCGTAAACCTTGGTTGAAGCCTTTTGTAGAACGTTTTTTCGGGATGATTAACGAATACTTTTTAACTGAAATACCAGGTAAAACCTTCTCGAATATTCTAGCAAAAGAAGACTATAATCCTGAAAAAGACGCCATTATGCGCTTCTCTACTTTTGTTGAAGAATTCCATCGTTGGATTGTCGACATTTATCATCAGGATTCAAATTCACGTGAAACTCGAATTCCCATAAAACAGTGGCAACGTGGTTTTGATGTCTATCCTCCATTGCAGATGAGCATTGACGATGAAGAACGTTTTAAAGTGCTTATGTTCATCACAGATGAAAGAACCTTAACCCGAAATGGTTTTAAATTTGAAGAGTTGATGTATGACTGTACTGCTTTGGCCGATTACAGAAAACATTACCCACAAACCAAAGAAACCATCAAAAAAATCATAAAAGTAGACCCTGATGATCTATCAAGTATCCATGTTTATCTTGAGGAATTAGGTGGTTATCTTAAAGTCCCCTGTACTGACAATAGTGATTATGCCAAGGGCTTGAGCCTTCATGAGCATAAAGTCATTAAGCAAATTAATCGTGAAACAATACGAGAGAGTAAGGACAACCTAGGTTTAGCTAAAGCGCGTATGGCAATTCATGCACGAGTTAAGCAGGAGCAAGAAGCATTTATTGCATCCAAAACAAAAGCTAAAATTACAGCGGTTAAGAAACAGGCTCAACTGGCTGATATTAGTAATACTGGTCAAGGTACAATTAAGCTTGAAAACAATGAACCGCTGCCAGTAATATTCAATAAACCAGAGCCGAATATCAGAGATGTTCTCGATAGCTGGGATGATAATTTAGAGGCTTTTGAATGAATACCTTAAGTCCTATTCAGATTGAGCAATTACAATTATTTAATGACTGTATTGTGCTTCATCCACAAATTAAAATTATTTTTAACGATTTTGATGAGTTACGATTAAATCGTAACTTTCAATCAGATCCCCAGTGCATGCTATTAACGGGTGATACCGGCGTAGGTAAAAACCACTTAATTAATAACTACAAAAAACGTGTCTTTGCCAGTCAGACTTACAGTCGACAATCCACTCCTGTATTAGTAAGCCGTATATCGAGCGGAAAAGGATTAGATGCAACCTTAACTAAAATGTTAATGGATCTTGAGTTGTTTGGTAGTCATCAAAGGAAAAAGCGTGGCTATACGACAGATTTGAGTAAAAAACTAGTCGACAGTTTGATTAAAGCTGAGGTTGAACTGCTTATTATCAATGAGTTTCAAGAATTGATAGAGTTTAAAACCGCTCAAGATCGACAATTAATTGCAAATGCCTTGAAGTATATAAGTGAAGAAGCCAAGGTTCCTATAGTATTAGTAGGTATGCCTTATGCCGACCTAATCGCAGAAGAGCCACAATGGTCATCACGTTTAATTCGAAGGCGAAAACTTGAATATTTTAGTCTTAAAAAAGATAAGAAGTACTATCTCCAATATTTGATGGGGTTAGCTAAGCACATGCCCTTTGAGGAAGCTCCAAAGCTTGAGGATAAGCACATTGCTATTCCCTTATTCTCAGCATCTAGAGGTGAGAATCGTCCATTAAAACATCTCCTATCCGAAGCATTAAAGCTAGCAATAATAAGTGGTGCTAAAAATCTTTGTGTTCAACACTTTGCTCAAGCTTATAAGCAACTTAATAATAGTGCTTATGAGGAAAATTCTGCTTTTATCAACCCATTTACTCAGCCAATAGATCAGATTCTAATTTCAGAAATAATTAAACCCACTCGTTATAATTCTAATGCAATGAGTCCTGAAGATATGTTTATCAAGCCAGTATTTTCTAAACCACAAACCTTGGCTCAGCTACTGAGTAAATAATTGTCAAACATCCTGACGATTTGCTCTTTATATGAACCTAGCAATGCCAAATTATAAGTGTTCTCTTCGTCAATGGCTGACTTATGTGAAGTGCTAGCATGCCCATTAGTATTGGATAATGAAAAACCTGACAGGTCCACATGTAACTCATTACCGACATTCCCCTGAGTAGCTTCACTCGATGTTAATTGCGGTAACTCTAGGTCTAAATCCTGTGAGCCAGTCTGCTCGATAACCACAGATTGCTCTGGTAAATCTTGGTCAATTCTATAAGCAAACTCTGTCAGACTTGTTTCTGCTAACGTGAATAACCAAGCTTGTTGAGCCTCATCTGAATTAACTCTTAATATGCGACCTAGCACTTGTCGGTAATGCATTTCAGTTTTTATTCGGCTTAAATGACAACATACTTGCAGCCTAGGGATATCAGTGCCTTCAGAAATCATCCCTACACTAACAATCCACTGAGCGTTACTTTGTCGAAAGCCATCAATAATACGGGAAGGATGCTTTAAGTTAGATGTCACGATACAAGCACTTTGCTTAAGGTCAAATACAAGTATTTGGAGTAATCGTTTAGCATGCTTAATTGACGCAGCGATAACTAAACCACCCGCATTCGGATTACTCTGGCGTATTTCTGCCAATTTTGTAACGCACTTATTCAACATATAATGCATTATTTGATGATGATTAATTAACGCTTGATAGCTGTATCTTAGATCTAACAAAAGCTCAGCTATAGATGCAAATGTCTCAGTCTTTTGATCCGTTTCTAGTTTGATTTTGTTGTTATCAATTAAAACAATATTCGGCTGACGACATACGTTATCCTCTATTGCGTGCTTTAATCCATAGCTAAAATCACAGTGGATTGTATTATCTGGTTCAGTGAATCGCGAAAGTACTATAGGGGCCTTATCTGAGCGCCAAGGTGTACCAGAAAGCGCCAAAGTATAAGCTTCATTATGTTGAATGTTTAACAGCACCTCCTCACCCCAAGCATTGGCATTAGTTAGTAGACTGCCCTTTAAGTGATGTACTTCATCCATAATCACAAACACTTTATGAGTACGCAAAAGCTGCCAGAATGCTTCTGTTAATGAGGGCATAAACTGATAGGTATAGACACTACCAATTGCTCCCATAAGTCCATCAAAGCGTTTGTTTAAGCGTTTAGAGAAGGTACTTCTAATGCTATCGTTGACTTCTGAAGATGGAGAAAAACACAGTACAAAGTCAATTTTACCCATAGCAATAAGTCTTGCGGCTAGTTCTGCCGCCATAATGGTTTTACCCGCACCTGGTGTGGCTAAACACATGAAATGACTTTGAGTTTGATATCGTGCTAACGCAGCATCAACGCATTGGCTTTGCCATTGCCTTAACTTCACTGTGATAAGCCTTTAAGGTCATTAAGACAAGATTCTACAGCCTTAATCTTCCCCATCAGGGTTGAACTTTGATTGCGAGCATTCATGTATCTGGGATAAAGCCTAGGTTTTGAATTTGGGATTACTTCAATGAGGCGTTTAAACTCTTCCGCCTCCCCAATGTATCCAAGTAAATCAACCTGGTATTGATTGAGTGTAGCCTTGAGTCGCGTTAATTCTTGAGAGCTGGCCGATGTCGTTACTGTCGTTTTCATGCGCGCTTTACTGGGCACTAGTTGTGACTTATCGAACAGTGCAGTTTTATAATAAACATGCTTTTTTCCCTGATATTTCTTCTCTAAAAATCCAATATTTACCAGTTTTGCGCAAGCACGACGAACCAACTGATCTATATCTTTTGGTGAAACAGAGGAATTTATCTTCATTATCGAATTTTTTATCTGAGTAACAGTGAACTGATGAAGCTCTGCGGCAATGAGAATACTAAACAAAGTTTCATTTATACGGATTAATTTTATAGTCACGATTTTTACCAATAGTTTTTAATTTCAATGTTTAACGAGCCACTCCATGACATTTTTTACTTTTAAATCAACGGTACCTTCATTGATCGATAACTTGATATGACTTAGCTCAGATAAAAACTTGACAACAACGAGCAAAAAGCTAAGGATTCCTTAGTATACCTCAAGGCAAAAAACTAAGACAATCTAAGTTATCTGGAATTAATAATAAAAATGAACTCGTGTCAGAAAAACAGATTAACCCATTGCCGCATAGGCTTAAGCAGGCTAGAAAGGCTAAGGGCATTAGCCAGAAGCAACTTGGTATCCAATTGGGTATGGAGCCCGGTACGGCAAGCGCGCGCATGAATCATTATGAAAAGGGCAAGCATACACCTGACTACACCACCTTAAAGGCCATGGCTGATGAGTTAGGTGTGCCTGTGGCTTACTTTTTTTGTGAGTCTGAAAGCACTGCGGAGTTGCTGTGTTTGCTTGAAAAGATGAGTGAGGAAGATAAGATCAAGTTACTTAATAATGTTAAAAAAAACCAAGTACCTTAATAAAGTAAGATGCTAGAAAATATACAGTTTTATTATAGATTTTTCATTGTTTTCAACTAGCCTGTTAAAAAAATGTACTATTTCTAAGGTTTTTCTTCATCTATAAATGGATCTAAGCTAGTTGAAGAGTTTTGCTCATTCAATATTTTATTTTTCCACCACTTACTAAGTTTTTCAGAAAGTTTTTTATAAATAGTAATTAAATTTATTCCCCAGAATGTGCCTAAGATGTTCAATGAAAACATTATAATTGTTGCCAATCCTAGAATAAAATTAGTTTCACCGTTAAAAACATCTAATCCTTTCAGCGAACCATAGAAGCCTAAAATTAATGAACTGCCTAGTATAGCTGTTACTATTAATGAGAGTGTCCTGCTACTTTTATCAATAAAGGACTCAAACTTAATTACAGTTTCGTCACTTTTCGATAATTTACTAATTACCGTAGATAGCTTTTCTTGCTCAAGAGTAATTGCACTAGCGACAGCTAAGTTCTTAGCTTCCTCTTTCTGCGCTTCAATACGTTTAACAATCTCCAATACACCTTCATCAGAAAAATCATCGCCGACCTCAATCGAGCAATCATTGACTTCTTTAAGTAGACTTTTGTGATATCGAACTATTTCTACCGTTTCGTCATCAATCACTCCTTCTGCGTTTAATCTTTTAAATCTAGATAAAAAATTATCCCATACAGAATCTGATTTATTCAATGTCGCGTATGCATGAGATACTAATGAATGAGTTGGTAAATCTTTATAATTATTTTGATGTTTTAACCAAAAAATAGTTGTTAACCAAGTATCTGAAATTACTATAGGAATACCAGAATCAATGTCAGATGAAAAAAACCTATTTGCGTGCTTAATTAACGAAGCATTTGGCGTTACAAACACTGAAAAATTATCATTAAGCGATTTAGTCACTACCCCCGCTCTGGAATTATTGACTCTAGAAATACAAATGACATCGTGTTCAATGCTTTGCTTGGAAGTTGAGCTTACTGCTCGCATTCGTTTTAAGTGGCTTTCTAGTTCTTTTTCATCACATTGATGCTCTGGATTTATTCTCCATCCATATTTGACGTTGATACCTAACCCCGCTAGGTTTTTTTCAAGTAAGGCCTGTTGCGTTTCTAGTTGCGGGATATCAATATTTCTGCTTAATAAAAGATGAAGCGTTGCTGGATTAAAGTTATCTGCGCTACCTCTTTTCAAATCTCTTTTCCAAGCCTCAAACAACCCTTCAGTTTCTTTTAATGTTTTATCGAAAATATAAACATTAACTTCAAGTGATTGCAGCAGCTGTAGTAACTCTTGAATTGCATTTTTTGACAAATTACCATTATAGCCAAGCAACGCAACAATTAAAGGCGTATCAAGATAAACACTTATATTACAATAAGTTTTCTTAGCTGAAACTTTCGCTTTCGTATCAGCAAAAAATAAATAATTCGCCAATACGACACCTTTAATAACTGTCTGCACCTCTTCCCAGTCCCTTGAGTTTTTTTGATAAAGGTGAGCGATGTAACTAGCAACCAAGTGAGACTCATTCTTTATATTGTTTTTTGAGTCTCTTTTAGATACAGCTTTTTTAGAAATTAACGATGCTACATTATTTTCAATAAAGGTAAGTAATATGTTCTCGGCATATTCTGCTGTAATTATTTTATCGAATGTTGAATTAGTGAACTCAATAAAATCAAAAATCACAGATGCCAATGCATCTTCGAGGTGAGCTTTGTTTTTTTCGTATTGCTCCCGAAAAGGAGTTAAATTTTCGCTTATGGGTACGTATAAATGATTCTCAATTTTAACAAGCTTATTTTTTTTGGCTCTCACTAATAGTACTTTAACAACTGCTTCTGGCGGCTTAAATCCAAACTTCTCTTTAAATTTATTTGCTAGAGAAGGTACATCAAAAGGATAGGCTTCAATCTCTAAGATAGTATTGGCTAAAAATGGAATATAGAGATCGATCTCATCTTTGAAATCATGAGCTTTTAATGATTCAAGTAATGCTAAATTGACAATTGCACTCATAAATTATCTAGTTCCTTTAAATTATTACAACAATTTAACACCTTAAACGCTCCACCATTAAGCCGTCATAGGCTCTTCAGCCATAACCACGGCATTTGCATTCACTTTTCGTATCACACCAAACAACTCGACTACTTTGCCTTCATCAAAAAAGCCGTAGGCGCTTTCGCCGTGGTAATCGGTAAATGGCGGTTCGAATATTTGGGCCATATCGAGTACGCCGTTGTGAACAAGGTAATCAATTACTTGGTCAACAAAGTTGATTTGCTCGGCATTGTAAATGCCGTCATCTAAAAAGCTGCTGAAGGCTTCTTTGGCAGCATTTAAGTCTAAGCCTACTAATTGGCGAATAAATGCGCCTAAGGGCTTCTCCTGCAATATTTGATGGCGATAAGCCTCTACGTCACTCATGCCGCTGGCATCCAGCAGCAACCCATCGAGTACGTCTAAGTCGGTTTGGGTGATCGGCTTATTACGTTTTAGCTTTTGAATGGTTAACTGATCTTGATGATCTTTAATATACAGCTCAATTTTCTTGCGATATTGGGCTAAATCCATGGTTGGGCTTTGATAAACAGCGGTAACGTCATGTACGCCTTTTACGTCATCTTCAAAGTTGGTGTACACCACTTCTTTTTTTTCTTTATCGATAGCGAACATTAAGTTACGTAAACGTCTACGTATATCTTCAAGTGTTACTAGATGGATGTCTTGCCAAAACTCGTGAGTTTGTATGTCTTGGATCAGTTGTAACTGAGCCTGAATGGCAGGAATATTAGCTTTTTCTTCTAGTAACTGAGCAAACTCCATTACTCGTAATCGAGATTGTTCCGGCACCATACCTTTTTCAAGCAATGCCAGTTGCATGGTTAAAATAATATTATCAAAGCGGTTCGATAAGTTATTGGGTTGTTCGTCTTGATTAAAGGCTTCTGCTTCAGTTGGTAGCACAGACACATGACTTTCTAGCTCAGTAAACTTGGTGTCATCGATATTATTCCAATGGTGGCGGTTTAAAAAGGGTTCAACCGCTTGGCGTTTTGGTCTAACAATAAAGTTATCGAGATTCATGCCTATAACTTGATGATGCAACATATCAAGCTGATAGGTGTTTAAGCCACGCAATAAATTACAGTCTTCTGGGTGCTTGTCTTGGTAGCTTTTATCTTGCAGGCGACTGTTAAGCAAGGTACTAAGCTTTACACGTTTTTCGAACACTTGTTGAGTCACCGGCAGAGCAATACTTACGGGCAAACCAGTTGGGTTAGCATCAAAGTATTCGAAGTTCTGGCAATAATCGAATACTTTAAAAGTGGTTTTATGATCATTCGGGCCAAATAAATCGGGGCATAAGCGTGTGCCACGGCCAATCATTTGGGTAAATTTTACCTTAGAGCGGATAACTTTAAAAAACACCAGGTTAACCACTTCAGGCACGTCAATACCGGTGTCGAGCATGTCTACTGATATCGCAATGCGGCAGGTCGGATTTTTCGGGTCAAAGTCTTTACGATCGTTTTCATCGCCGCCAAATTCATCTATTAAACTTTGGTTATATTTTTCAGAGTAAGTGATAACTCGTGCTAACTTACCCGCCCATTTGGGGTAGTTCTTGTTAAACACGGTTTCTAAAAATATCGCATGGTCATTATTAGTCGCAAATATGATGGTTTTACCAATCACATCGCCGCCTTCAACATGTATCCCGCCAAGTAAATCTTTACTCATTAGCTGGGCGAACATCTTTTCTGCGGTATCTTCGTTGAACAAGAATTTATTTAACTCTGACGATAAAACCTCTTCACGATCCTCAAGCTCTGTTTTGCTTTCCCACTCTAATTGCTCATCTTTCGACAACTCTTTGTATTTAATACCATCTCGTAAAAACTTAGTTTTAACGGTTATTTTAGTCGGCGGGACTAAGTATTTTTCGGCATAGGCGCTGACATCTTCATAGGCGTAGGTCGGCATGCCTTTTTGTAAGTCAAAAATGCTATAGGTATCTTTTTCAACTTCATCTTTTGGGGTGGCGGTTAAGCCCACTAACAAGCCGTCAAAATACTCAAAAATTTGCCGATACTTTGAATACACAGAGCGATGGGCCTCATCGACAATGATTAAATCAAAATGCCCGACACCAAATGGGCGCTCATCTGCACCACGGTCGAGTAGGTTTTTCATTGTGGGGTAAGTGGCAAAATACAAACGGCTTTCAATGCTGTCTTTGCTTTGGCCAGAACTTAACATAGCGCAACTCACGCGGGGTAATAGCCTAACGAAGTTCTTTTTCGCTTGAGTTAATAAAGCGTTGCGGTCGGCTAAAAATAAGATGTTTTTAATCCAATCATTTTTAACTAGCAAATCAACCAGGCTTATTACGGTACGGGTTTTACCTGTACCGGTTGCCATGACGAGCAGAGCTTTGCGTTGATGTTCTAATTCAAAGTCCTGCAAAATATGAGTAATTGCCGCTTTTTGATAGTGACGGTTAGTGATGTCGTTATTGATATCAAGGTTTTCAGTTTCAACAAGCGGGGTGTCATTGCCCGTCATAAAAAAAGCTTTACGATCGCGGCGGCGTTTTATCATTAGCGCCAGTTCAGCCTTAGTATAAAAACCTTGTACCTTACGTGGCGGATAAAAATAGTCATCCCACAAACGAGTTTCATAGCCATTGCTGTAAAATATCACTGGGCGCACGCCACACTGTTTTTGTAAGCAATCGGCATACAGTTTGGCTTGTTGCTGGCCGTCTTCTGGGCGGCGACTAGTACGTTTGGCCTCTACCACCGCCAGGGCGGTGCCGTCATCACCCCACAGCACATAATCCACAAACCCATTACCATTGGGGTTAGCGGTCGATAGAGGCATGCTGTTAACCGGATATTCGCGGTCGCGCGCTTGGTTTAAAGGCCAACCCGCTTCATTTAGCAGGGCATCAATTAAGTAATGTCGGGTTTCGGCTTCGTTATAGTCGTGAGTATCAAGTTGCGTTTCTGCGTTTTGTTTGGCTTTGGCGATTTGCTCAAGCAAGGCTTGGTTCTCGGCCTTTAACGCGGCGTTTTTACTCAGCTGTTGCTGATAATCATCACGCTTAACACTGTCACTTTCTGCCAGTTTTTTTTCGAGCTCTTGCACCCGCTTAATGCTGCTCATCGCCTTAGTTATAAGGCCTGCATCAATGGCAAGCTTGTGGGGGATTAATGCTTCATCAAACGGGGCAACGGTAAATTGCTGTCTGTCTAGCCCTGGAGTATAGGTGCGCACAAACCAATACAGCACATGGTGCAGCTCTTTTACCGATTGTAAGGCATCACGTTGTGGCAGTGCGTTTTTGCCATGAACCGCCTCGTTACCGATTTTGATAATCAGTTTAAGCTTAGGGAACAAGTTACTGCTGAGGTTTTGCTTAAAGCCTTGCTCATGAATAAGCGACATTAAAGTCGCATCATGGCGTGGACGTTTTAGCCAGCTATCGATGTCAAATACAGTTTCAACCATTAACTCCAAGGCATTACGGGCATAAAAGCCGGCAATACGTGGGTCGCTTTTAATATTGGCTTCAGCGCTTTTAGCCCGCAGCTGTATTTCAGCGCAGCGCATAGAATACAGATCATTGGCTGCTCCATTTGCAATCGCCACATCCATAAAGTCAAAATTACTCATGCCAAGAGAGTTAGCGCCAAAAGCGCTAGCGTCATGTGTGGCTGTGGATTCTGGAGGTTGAACCGTATCTGACATGTAAGTTCCTTTTACATCTTATTAAGTGTTAGCGTTATCGAGGTTAAGCTCGCCATTGAAAGCTTTTTGCATTAGGGCGCTAAATAATAAATCCAACTCTTTTGAATGCTGCTTATGGGCTAAATGCTCATTTTTTAATACATTTAATGCCAATGTATATTTAGTCTGCAAAGCCTCTGAAGGAATTGGAACTTGAATCGAGTGTAGTATTTTTTTGTTTAAATTAGGCATCGTAGCACCTAAAGATTGTTCTTCTAACCACGATTTCATCGAGCTGCAGGACATAACAGAATTTAAATATACTGGCTGAATGAGTTTAGATTTTGGACGAATATATAAGCTACCCGTACCACAGAACCAACCTTTTGATGAGTCATCAACTAAAGCTGTTCGTCCCATTTCACCTCGTCTGCCCATGATAATGTCACCACTCTTTAAGTGATAATTAGGCAGTGACTCAAACTTTTGTAATGTTAGCGTTAAGTTTAAGTTAGGGACAATTTGGCCTTTAATAATATGAGTTGGATTTATTAATGGAATTCCATCGGAAATGTAATCTTCTTTATGAAGCTGTGAGCCAAATGGGCCAATTTGTACTTTGGCTAAACTATCAAGAGTTTTAGTTTCCCACCCCTTCAGATTGGTCACTGGATCACCAAACATCTCAATAAACACGGACTGAGCGAGGCTGTTTAGCTCTTGCTCCATTTGCTGGCAGTCTTTACGCAGTTGGTCGGCTTTTTCTAACACCGCCGCAATTTGCTTTTGGGTTTCGAGTGGCGGGAGTGGGATTTGGAGTCCTTCGATTATTTTTTTATTTATTTGTGGAAAAGTCGAACCCGTTGAATTTCGATATAATTCATCTTCGATTGATGCGATAAAATACCATAAGTATTTAGAGTCTAATTTTTTATCATGGACTCTAAGTCCCGCAACACCACGCCCGAGACAATATTCTTTATCCGCCCAATTCAAATCTCCAATTGTAGCTCGAACACAAATTATGATATCGCCTTCTTCACATAACTTTGTAGGTTCAAGAGTTGCTTTCTTTGGTCGAGGAAATACATCACCATAGTCTGCGGCACCTGCTATGAGTGGCACACCTTTATCAAGTTCAACATATGTCGAACCTTTGGGCGCAGACCCCATATCGATTTGGCAGACTGCAGATAAATTAACTAAAGGCCAATTCATTTCAATAACCCTTCTAGCTCTTCCACGCCCTTTGTCATTTGCGCTTGCAGGGTCTTAATCCGACCTAAAATTACTTTAGGTGAGTCGTACTGCACTTCTTCGTACACCACTTCTTTGTAGCGATTCAGGCTTAAATCGCAGTCGTTGTCGGTAATGTTAGCGACCGGCACCATAAAGCTTTGCTCGGTGGTTTTACGGCTGTGCTCTGGGCTGGCAAGGTTTGGCGTGCCGTCGGGATTAGTTAAACTTAAATAACGGGCAATAATATCGGCAATGTTGCTTTGCTCGTGGGTGGGTTCAGCTCCATTTTTAAACAGTGGTGTACGTTTGTCGTCAAGCGAGAAACCATCGGCTTGCATGTCGTAGAACCATACTTTGTCTGTGCCGCCTGAGTTAGTTTTGGTGAAGATTAAAATCGCGGTGCTGACACCGGCATAAGGCTTAAATACCCCTGATGGCAAGGAAATCACCGCTTCGAGCTTTTGCTCGTTAACGATTTTTTCGCGAATGCTTTTGTGGGACTTAGTGGAGCCAAATAATACCCCGTCTGGCACGATAACCGCTGCGCGGCCGCCGACTTTTAGCATGCGTAAAATCAGCGCTAAAAATAATAATTCAGACTTTTCGGTTGGGCCCTTGGCTTTGACTTCTACTTGTATCTCGTTACCGTTGTCATCAATTTCGGTTTTGTACTTTGGCGCCACTTTTTTTGTGGCTGGGTTTTTACCTAAGGCGCGCAGTAAGTCAGGCGCAACGATGTCAAAGTCGACCGATCCTTTAAACGGCGGGTTAGCCAAAATTAAGTTGTAAGCCTCACTGATATTGGCATCACCTTGGTCTTGTAAGCTATCGCGATATAGTACGCTAGGGTTTTCAATGCCGTGCAGCAGCATGTTCATGGCGCCAATGCGCAACATGCTTTTGTCAAAGTCGAAACCCGTGAACATGGCATTATTCACATGTTTGCGGTTTTCTGGCTTGTTGACCTCTTGCTTGTAGTTGTTTTCAACGTATTCAAGCGCCGCCATTAAAAAGCCGCAGGTGCCAGATGATGGGTCACAAATGGTGTCGCCCAGTTTTGGCTGCATGAGCTCAACCATCATTTGGATTAGATTGCGCGGGGTGCGGAACTGGCCGTTTACACCCGATTGCTGCAATTTGCTCAGCAGGTATTCGTATAAGTCGCCTTTGGTGTCTTTGTCGTCCATGTTGATGGCGCTAAGCAGTTGTACCACTTGGTCGAGCAACTTAGGTGACGGGATCATGAAGATGGCGTCTTTCATGTGCTCGGCAAAGCTGCCTTCGTTGTGCAGGGCTTTGATTTTAGGAAACACCTGATTTTGGACTATGTCCATCATCACGTTGGGGTCTTTATCTTTAAAGTTGTTCCAGCGCAGCGCTTGCTCGGCAGGGCCAAAGGTTGGGTTAGCAACAGGAATGCCAGTGGCCTGTGCACGACGCTCAGCGGTGCGCTGTAGCTCGTCTAAACGGCGAATAAATAACAGATAAGAAATTTGTTCAATTACCGAGATAGGATTGGCGACACCGCCGGTCCAAAACATGGTCCACACTTGGTCGATTTGATTACGTATTTTGCCTGTTAACATTGATTCTCTCTTGGGTATGCAATAGTACACATCAAGCGTTGAACTGCACTTGAAACGTGTACATGAGCTTGGCTATTTATTTAGCTTAAGCCCTTAAAAATTGGTTTTATCATATCAGCTAATGTGCAGTAAGTTATGGTTTCCGGTCAAGTTTTTGGTTTGTATATTGATACTATTTCATCGGTGTATAAACATATCTGAAGAGTTTCTTGTCATTTTAGATAAAAGCTTATAAGTTAAGCTAAGACTTCCTTAGTTTTTGGTGCGGTATGGCTTTTCTATTTTCACCTAAATCTCGTGCATTTAATGATGAGTCGCTTGAAAGTTACTTGCTACGGGTAGTGGCCGAGAACTTTTTTGATTCATATGAGCAACTCAGCCTAGCGATACGTGAAGAGCTTCATGAACTTGATTTTGAAGCCCATGGTGCTTTTCCTATCGATTTAAAGCGGCTTAATGTTTATCACGCCAAGCACAACAGCCACTTTAGAATGCGAGCTTTAGGCTTACTAGAGTCTTTGCTTGGTTTGCCGCAATTTGAACTTCAGAAATTGGCTTTGTTAAGGTCAAATAGAATTATTGTTGGATCGGCTGTGGCCGTGCATCGCAATGGCTCCGATATTCCTTTGAGTTTAGTTAGGTATTCGAGTGAAGAGGGCGAACAGAGTATTCCTATTTGTCCGGAATGTTTGCAAGAAGAGGCTTATGTTCGACAAGCCTGGCATTTGAAACCTGTTGAGGCTTGTACAAAGCATGGATGCGAGTTGATGCATCATTGCCCTGAATGTGAACTCCCCATTAATTACATTGAGAATGAGTCAATTACCCACTGTTCATGTGGCTTTGAATTTTGCTTAGCTCATCCTAAAAAAGCTGATTCTCAAGCTGTTGTATTATCAAGTGTGGTATTTAATGGTGAGCCTAAGTCTAGTAACATATTGCTGTGTGAAGACTCTTTAACACATAGATTAGCTGCATTGGCATGGCATAGTAAGCGTTTTTCTAAAGATAATGATTACTGTTATTTTGATGCTATTGAATATTTTGTTGGTTGGCCTAAAACCTTTTATCAAGAACTTGATTTGTTGACCCAAGGGGCTGACTTCAAGCTGATTGATTTGTTTAATCGTACTGCTTTTCGGTTTATTTTTGGTGAGTTAATTCTGTATTCAGAATGTCTTCGTCCTGAGGATAAAAAACCGCATTTTATTTATATCGCATTGATGGATTATTTATACAATTTAGTTGAATTACATCCTAAAACTAAAAAGCCAAATGTAGCTGATTTATTGGTGAGCGTAGCTGAGACTGCCGTTCTGTTGTCGACGACTTATGAGCAGGTTTATCGGTTGTATCAAGATGGGATTTTAACATCGGGATATCGACAGAAGTTGAAGCAACGAGTAGATCCGAATGTTGGTGTTTTTTATTTAAGACAAGTTATTGAGTATAAATGTAGTTTTGGCTCAGATAGACAAGGAATGTACTTATCAGCATGGTAGAGAAAACCCATTTAAAACAGTTACTGGAAATTGACGATATTCAGGAGCGCGATATTGCTCTGAGACGTGGATTTACTGCTTATACTGAACCATTAGATATAACTGGATGTGAAAGTATTGCACTTGTTATTTTACTTAATTTGACTCATTCGAGGAAATTAGTAGACGATTTGCTTGATAAAGACTTAGCAAAGAAAACCCTGAAAAGTGAGACTCATCTAGATCAATGCTTAAATGAAGTTTTATGGTTGCATACTCATAATCTCAAATACCCTGATATTCGAGTAAGCAAACAACGGTTGATTTCCTCCCCACCGATAGTGCATCCAGCAGCGTTAAGTAGTGCTAATTGTGGCCGAGTTCTTGGATGGGCTCATGATAGCGCTAAGGTCAATTTTGCAAAGTTTTTTGGCCGTCACTTTATTTGGCAGGGACAACTATGTTGCCTAGCGACCATACTGCCAACGGCCCCCACAGAGTGGAAAATTGCTTTTCAAGCTATTGGTTTATCCGTTAAGGATTATAATAATTTATGCGGCAGGATTAGGGGCTTACTTCCTGAAATAGAAAGTCCTGATAGTGTTGATAAGTTCTCTGTTCAAGTCCGTATGCCTTATCGAGATAGTTATTTATCGATTACACCTGTTATTAGCCATGCTTTGCAATCTGAGATACAGAAAGCGGCAATAGCTAAGCAATGTCGTTATACCAATATTGGGTTTACTCGCCCAGCCTCAGTTGGTGATCTCGCTGCCTCTCTAGGTGGCAATATACGAGTATTAAATTACCCACCCAGGATTTTTCATTCAGAGACCGGACAAAAGACATCGTGGTTAGCCAGAGTCCAGCGTGGTGAGTCTATATTGAATAACAAGGTGTTATTTCAAACTGACTTTACAGATGCATTGGCTGGTTTGTTGTCGGTTGGTTTAGCATTAGCGTTAAAACAACGACGACAACAGAAGGTGTCAAGTATCAAACAGATACGATCTACTTTGTCTGCTTGGTTAGCGCCATTGTTAGAGCTGCGTTTGGCTATTAGCGAAAATAATATATCACTAGCTGAATTGTCGGGTATTCAAGGTTCTTTAGATCATCAGTTTCTAGTGGTAGAAAATGATCATTTGGTTGAGTTGCTGCCACTTTTGTTCAGTTTGTTAAACTCAGTGTTATCTCAGTCTGCTACTACAAGTAAGTATGCTTTTAATCAACAATTGATCAAGCCACTTAAAGAGTCTTTAAAATGGCTGCTAGTTAATATTTCCCAAGAACCTAAGAGCTTACCTGTTGATACTCATGAAGATGTTCAGCAGCGTTATCTGTATTTGAAAGGTATACGCGTATTTGATGCTCAAGCATTATCAAATCCATATTGCGCAGGCATTCCTTCATTAACGGCAGTGTGGGGGATGATGCATAATTATCAGCGACGTTTAAATGAAAGGTTGGGCACAAGGCTGCGAATGACTTCATTTTCATGGTTTATTCGGCAGTATTCATCTGTATCAGGTAAAAAACTGCCTGAATATGGTATGCAAGGGCCGAAAGAAAACCAATTTAGAAGAGCTGGTATTTTAGATAATCGATACTGTGACTTAGTGTTTGATCTAGTTGTGCATATTGATGGTTATGAAGATGAATTAACTGAACTTGATAATTCCATGGGCATTATTAAAGCAAGCTTTCCTGCTAATTTTGCTGGAGGAGTTATGCATCCTCCTGAAATTGATAAGGCAAGTGACTGGTGTGCGTTATATCGAAGTGAAGCTCAGCTCTATTCAATTCTGAGAAGGCTTCCTGCATCGGGTAAGTGGATTATGCCAACAAAACACTCAATCGGTAGTTTTGATGCCTTGTTATTGATGTTGAAGAAAAATGCTTCGCTGCGACCGGTTATGACTGGCTATCTTTTACTAGACAAGCCTCAAGTCCGGAAGAAATCTATTGAGTTACAACATTGTTATGCTGAATCTGCCATCGGCGTTGTTGAGTGTGCGACAACAATTGATATAAGGTTGCAAGGTATGCATAATTTTTTTAGACGGGCTTTTTGGATGCTTGATATAACAGAGACATCAATGCTGATGAAACGGATTTAAAGGAGTTTTATGGAGTTATGTAATGTTTTAAAATATGACCGTTCTTTATACCCAGGGAAAGCAGTTTTTTTCTATAAAACTGATGATAATGATTTCATTCCTCTTGAGGCTGAAATAAGCCGAATTCGTGGTCAGAAGGCTGGATTTACTGAAGCATTTACCCCTCAATTTAAACCTAAAAACTTAGCTCCTCAGGACTTGGCCTATTCTAACCCTTTGGTGATTGAAGATTGTTATGTCCCCCCTAATGTTGAATATCTTTATTGCCGTTTTTCTTTGAGAATTCAAGCAAACTCACTTAAGCCTTCTGGGTGTAGTGAGCCAGAGGTATTTACTTTACTCGAGGAGTTGGCTGCAACATTCAAAGAGTGTGGTGGGTATAAAGAACTTGCGACGAGATACTGCAAAAATCTGTTATTGGGTACTTGGTTATGGCGTAACCAAAATACAGGTAATACTCAGATTGAAATTAAAACGAGCTCGGGACAGTGTTATAAAATAGCCAACACACGACAATTTGCATGGGATAGCGTTTGGCCCTCTGATGCTCAGCAAGTTTTAGAGGTGTTAAGCGAAGAGATTTACCATGCTTTATCTGATAGTTCCATATTTTGGAGTGCAGATATAACCGCCAAAATTCAAACTACTTTTTGCCAGGAAGTCTATCCAAGTCAAATTCTTGGTGAGAAGGCTGCTAATGGTGAAGCATCTAAACAATTTTCTAAGGTTAAATGTATCGACGGTCGTTTAGCTGTTAGTTTTAACTCTGTAAAAATTGGTGCTGCACTTCAATTGATTGATGATTGGTGGGACGATGATGCCGACAAACGATTGCGAGTTCATGAGTATGGTGCTGACAAAGAGGTTGGAATCGCACGACGCCCCCCTGAAACTCAACGGAGCTTTTATTCCTTATTTGTTAATGCTGAATTGTATCTAAATGAGCTTAATAAGCAGATAAGTAACCCGGACTGTACAATTAGCCCTGATATTTATTATTTATTTGCTGTTTTGATAAAAGGTGGAATGTTCCAGAAAAAAGCTGAAATTAAGAAGAAGGTTTAGCATGAAGCGGTATTATTTTATGGTTCGATTTATACCTAAAGAAGCAAACTTGGCTCTATTGACCGGACGCTGCATTTCTATCATGCATGGTTATATCTGTAAGCATGATATTCAAGGTCTTGGGGTAAGTTTTCCTGCTTGGTCAGGTGAGTCTATTGGTAACATTATCGCTTTTATTCATACTGATTCTAATGTTTTAAATGCTTTGAGGCTGCAATCTTATTTTCAAGATATGAAGGAGTGTGGCTTCTTTGAGGTTGGGGAGGTTAGCACCGTGCCAACAGGCTTTGGTGAAGTCAGATTTAAGCGTAACCAAGGCATTGCAAAAATGTTTGTTGGCGAGGCCAGGAGACGGTTAAAGCGATTGGAACAAAGGGCATTGGTCAGAGGTGAACATTTTGAACCCAAAAAAAATAGTGAACCTCGAGAATTTGATACTTTTCATCGAATCGCAATCAGCAGCCAAAGTAATAACCAAGATTACATTCTTCATATTCAAAAATGTATCGTAGAGAAACAAGATAAGGCTGTGTTTAATCGCTATGGCTTTGCAACTAATCAGGAGTTGAATGGCACTGTTCCTGACTTATCTATGTTAATCGACAGCTTTTAACCTTATTAATTTAGGGGGCTAGTAAAATATTGAAAAATAGATGTATTAATTGCTTTGTAATTATTTTGGTGTTCAGTGGCATTTCAACTTTAACTATTGATTTTATAAAGTTATTTTTGATATGTTGATTGTGACCTGCCGAATAGGCAGCTAAAAATTCTAAATTTTAATTACCCCCTTTATTGGAGGAGTGACCTGCCGAATAGGCAGCTAAAAATCATTACAAGCTAGATTACAGAGTAGTATTAGAGTGACCTGCCGAATAGGCAGCTAAAAATGTAAGTGAAGTTGAACCAGTTAATCATGCATTAGTATCTGCCGAAAAGGCAGTAAATCTCTTCTTGTTTATGCAGGAAGAGATTTTTATTGTTTGATGAAATATTAAAGCTGTTAATTAGAATCAATATTTGGCTTGTAAAAAATTTATATCCAAAGTAGAGGATTAGCTGAGTAACGCTAAAGTGCCCCTAGGTATTGGTCCAATACCTAGGGGGGAGAATTGGGTCATAAGCATGCTGTCTTATCTGAAGTGATAAATCTTGCAATAAACACTACAGAGCGTATAACTTAACTACTAACTTTTATGGTATAAATCTCATGTCAAACGACTTTCGCTCTATCAAACAAGAAAAGCGTTCACGACAAAACAGCTATGCGAAGCGAGTTTTGGCTGGGAGTATTTCTTCTGAAAACCGTTGTATTTTGGTCGGTTGCAGAAAGTCTAAAGTCAATTTAGTTGTTCCAAAATCTATCTAAGTATTTATTTCTAAAATAATTCTGATGATAGGGAATAAAGACGTTATTACTTATTTAAACTCGATGTTGCCCAATTAGTTCTCGATAAAAACCATACTATTATCCAAGCAGTGAAAGCGATGAAGGTTGGTAAATCGACTATTGATAAATGGTGGAAACTGCTAAAATTAGAACGTCTGGATTACCCCAAAAGCATCTCCCATTACTCCGAAATAAATTGAAATTTGTGAACTAAAAATGCAGATTGCCCTTCTTGAGGAGCATAAACGCATCCTAAAAACTACAGGTTTCCAATGTCAGACTCGATAAAAATTTACATTAATCAGCAAACACAAGCAGAACTACCTTGGTCCTGTATCTCCAAATGAATATGAAAAAATATCTTTCTAGCCAAGCTAGGTGTATAAAAAATAGTAGTAAAATTTATGTGCTTAGTTTATGTGGTCAGTTATTGAGGAATACATATGCAAGAAATCGATTGCAATGATCCAAAAGTTGTTCGAATTGGTTTTAAAACGGCATTGAGGATCTTGGAAAAATGGAGCTGCAGCCAACAGCAAATTCAAAAGTTACTTAAATTGCCTGAGAACTATGAATCACTTGAGTTTGAGCAAATGTGTTTGAGCAAAGAGCAAGTTGAAAGAATAAGCTATATCCTGAATATTCATGCTGGCTTACGGGTAACATTTAACAACCCTAAAAACATCTATGGTTTTATTAATATGGTAAATCATAATTCCCCTTTGAATGGTAACAAGCCAATAGATTTCATTTGCAATGGTGAATTAGAGCATTTTCAAAGGCTTCAAGTTCACATAGATGGTTTATTCGGGGGGGGAGCATAAAAGATATTTATTCTTTATCTGCAATCCTCTAGCAGCTCTAAATAATCTAGGTATGTATTCATGCGCAGAGCAAGCTGGTCATGTCAACTATAGATGAAGATTTCAAACGAGATGTCATGCCTCATATCCATAATGTTAAATGGATTCGACTTATCTTCTACTGTACAAACTTTATTGCGTCAATAAACTTATTTTTGTCCAGTAATGAGCCTAGACATGTAAATTGTTTATGCCCCAAA
>NZ_JACJER010000170.1:0-8057 GCF_014164185.1 Shewanella sp. SG44-6
GTTGTTCCATTTATATTAGTTGTTTTCATTATGACTTGTATAAAGTTCTTCAAAACTAATACAGAGGACCACACAGTAAAATTTAAAAAAATGCTTTTTGATACTCAAAGTTTTGACTTTTTAAAATCACTAAAAACCATGATTGGCGAAAAATATGACGTTTGTTGTAACGTTCCAATCGATACCGTGTTTGAAATGGATTCACAAACTGCTGCCGAAAATCATACACGACTCGATTATGTCGTCATTGACCATGATTCGTCAGAAGTGAAGTTAGTTATCTCTGATTTTAGTAATCAAGATGATGCTAACTCAAAAAGTTTGTTCGAAAAATTCAACATTAAATTAGTTGAAATGGCTCGAGGCAAACCTTGTGACATGCAAATGTTAAAACTATCCCTACCTGTATGAAGACCTTATCGGGTGACGACAAGCTGTTTTCACTCGATATTTTATCTTTTTAAATTCTGATCGCGAGGATTCATTATGTCCGTGAATAAATGGCTATTGCCACTCGGCATAGGATTGCTATCACTGTTTCTTAGCCAAGGCGCTCTCAGCGATGAACTTACTGGCAAAATTAACAATGATTCATGCATGAAATGCCATAAACGAAATGGAGCAATGCAGGGATATCATAGCCATGACTCATTAAACATGAGTTGTAGCTCTTGCCATGGTGAAAAAGGCAATCATCCTAGAAAACCTAATGATTTGATGATGTTTTCTTCGGACAATGACATCCCTATTACTGCTAAAAATGCTGTATGCCTTAAATGTCATACGCCAACAAAGTTAGCTGACGCTGAATGGACACATAACGTACATGCGCAAAAAACCAGCTGTACATCTTGTCATCAATTGCACCCTAAATTAGATCCGATGTTGGGGTTAAGTGCCTCAGAGCGCAG
The DNA here is from genome assembly GCF_014164185.1 of Shewanella sp. SG44-6. Taxonomy (NCBI): domain Bacteria; kingdom Pseudomonadati; phylum Pseudomonadota; class Gammaproteobacteria; order Alteromonadales; family Shewanellaceae; genus Shewanella; species Shewanella sp. SG44-6. Next base: position 912 of record NZ_JACJER010000170.1, read on the forward strand.
CAATAAATGCCAAAACTGTCACTCGGTGCGAGGTAAGTAATCATGGAAAACTCAAGAAGGCATTTTCTTAAAAGCACCTGTGCATTGGTTGCAGGCGTGTCGGTATATCCACTCAGTGGCAAAAATGCCAATGCAGAAATGGAAGCCGATATAAACAACATAAAGTACGCTTTGTTACATGATGAAACCAAATGCATTGGCTGTAATGCCTGTGTTGAAGCATGTCGAGAAGTGAATCATGTCCCCGAAGGCGTTACACGACTAAGCATTGAAAGAACTGGACCATTTGGAGAATACCCTAATCAATTTTATCATTTCTCTCGGCATTCTTGCGAGCATTGCGAAGAGGCACCCTGCGTTTCTGTTTGTCCCACCGGTGCCGCCTTTATTAATAAAGAAACCGGTATTGTTGCAGTCAATGCAGATAAATGTGTCGGTTGCCAATACTGTATTGCAGCCTGCCCTTATGAAGTACGCTTTATTAATCCTGTGACTAAAGCTGCCGACAAATGTGATTTTTGCCGCGAAACGAATCTCAAACACGGTAAACAACCTGCCTGTGTAGAAATATGTCCGACAAAAGCATTAGTGTTTGGCAATCTTAAAGATCCCGAGTCCGAACTGGTTGCACTATTGAAGGCTAATCCGACTGAGCGCTTTAAGCAACGTTTAGGTACCCGGCCTAAAATATTTCGTATTAAAGCGAAACTAGGGGAGATTATATTATGAGTGCTTTTCATTTTGATACCTTGGTTTGGCACTGGCCCATTGCAATATACCTCTTTTTAGCGGGGGTATCCGCAGGCGCCATGTTCTTCTCTGTTTTATTGAAACATTTTTGCCTAAAGGATAAAGCACATCAGTCTGGATTTATTATCGCTGCGTGTATTATTGCGGCAATTTCCGTGGTAGCAGGATTGGGGGTGTTGGTATTAGATTTAACCAAACCTTTGGACTTTTGGAAGATCCTAGTGTTTTACAACCCTACATCGGTAATGTCGATGGGTGTGCTTATATTAATGCTTTATCAAGTATTTATGTATGCCTGGATTGTAATTACATTCAGAAAAATCATTGATGATTTTTGTGAACAACGTTTTCCGATTGTTTGTAAGCTAACACGCATTATCGCGCATTATGAAGCAGGTATAACCGGCTTACTAGTTATCTTCTGTGTATCGTTAGGTGCCTATACCGGCTTTTTATTATCCGCTCAACCTCACTTCCCTATGTGGAATACTGGCGTGTTACCTTTGCTGTTTTTGGTTTCAGGCTTATCTTCAGGTGCTGCGGCAACGTTATTAGGTGGTGTGTTACTCAAAGGCAACCCCAATGGTGCAGAAGTTCGTTTCATTCATAAAATAGAGATCCCACTGATTTTAGGCGAGATACTACTTATGTTCACCTTCTTCCTGGGTTTAGTCTTCAGTGGTGGCCAAAGCAAGGTGGCGGCATTCAATGCTGTCGGAGTAGGTTTTTGGGGCTTTATATTTTGGTTTGGGATTATGGGATTAGGATTATCGGCCCCATTAGCGATGAACTTATTTATGACCGCCACTTCAAAACGCAAGTTTGCCTATGTTGCCGGAACGGCATGCTTAAGTTTATTGGGGGTTATATTGTTGCGTAACTTCATCCTTTACACTGGTCAAATGGTAGTAAACTAGTCGCACTTTTAACGGTGATAGCACGCATTAGCAACCGTACTGTCACCGTATATCTAACAGAGACTAACTCGCTTGGCGTTACACCTATTTCATCACTTGCCATTACCGCCTAACTATTTTCGACCAAGTGAACATCAGCAATCATTAGAACAGAGTGATTAAAACAGCGTCGTTCAAACTCAGTCATATAGCTCAGTCATTTAAGCTTCGCAATACTCCCTACCCCTTAGATCCGATATGAGTATTTTCAATTACAGCTGAGTAAATTGTCTAATTAAATTATGATACACATTATGCAAGTTATCTAATTCAGCACGATCGGTATGTTCAGCTTTAATCAAATTTTGAATGCTTTGATCGAGCTGATATAAGGTTTGACGTAAAGTCATATCGGCAACCATACTTTGCATCCATGTAATAGCTGCAATCCGCTGCCCTCGAGTTACCGCAGTCACTTTATGCAAACTACTCGACGGATATACTACAGCGAATCCTGCCGGTAATTTAATGTGTTGCTGGCCAAATTCGGTGGCAATAACTAACTCACCACCGTCATACTCTTCGGGTTCACTCAAAAATACCGTCATTGATACATCACTGCGGATGACTTCTGCGGTATTAGGGATACGCATAATGGCTGCATCAACATGATAGCCATACTCTTCGGTTTCGCTATAACGATTAAAGCACGGCGGAAATATCTTGTGCGGTAACGCCGCCGATACAATTTTAGGCGTTTCGCCAATACGTGCCAGTAGCTGATTAGCGAGTTGGCGCACATTAGCGTGTTGTGCATCTGCTTGATTGTTATTTTTAACCGACGCCGCCATCCCCATTGCGGTTTTACGACCGTCGCCCCACGGACATTCAGCCAATTGCTGACGATAAGCGCTGACGTCTTGTTTCGAGAGAATTTGTTCAATAACAATCATGCAAACACCTTTAATTAAAACTCATATGTCATCGATAATTTAGCATTACGGGCATCACCTAAGTACATAAATGAGCCAGAACGATAAGCTGCAGTCCAGTATTCTTCATTGAGTATGTTGCCCACGTTTATACGGAAAGTTAAATCCTCGGAGGCATTGTAACTGGCAAATAAATCAACTACTTGATAGTTAGGTACCACAATGCTGTAACGGCTATTGTCGCTATCATATCCTGCAGCAGTGTCTGGTTGTCCACCATACATTTCACTTTGATAAGTGTAACTACCACCAAATACGAATGACTCTGTTAGCTCATAACGCAGCTGTAAATAAGCGCTTTCGTCTGCAAAATTACTCAGTACTAAACCAATGTTAGCTGGATTGTAAGACTCTAAAATTTCTGAATCCATTTTAGCTGCCGAGAATTGTATGCTGAGTTTGTCAGTAATATTGCCGACCATACCAAACTCGATACCTTTAACGCGGTTTTTACCTGTATTAAGTGTCCCCAAAGTTGAGTAGCTGTCGCCAACACTTTCCATTACATCACTTTTCGTGATTTGGAAAATCGATGCCGAAAACATCATTTTGTCGCCGAACAACATCCACTTGGTACCAAGCTCCAAGTTTTCAACCAATTCAGCGTCAGCTTCAGTTGCCTGATCTGGCGTACCACAAATACCACCATAACCGCAGTTAGCCCCTAAGTCAGACTCCCCGCCATTAATGTTAGTGGCAGTACTGTAATTAGCGTAAATATTAGCATCTTCAGATAAGTCATAAACTAAGCCAATATTACCGTTGTACATGGTATCTGAATAGGCATAATCCACTTCGCCACCACGACCCGTTGTGTCGTTACTGTAATCAAAGCTGTCTTGTCTAAAACCAAAGAACAAGGCTAGCTGATCGGTTAATTCGACCGTATCCATTACGTATGCCGATACGGTTTCGATGTCGTATACAGCATCTGAGCCACCATCAACATAGCTGCGATTCATTAATTGGCCAATATTATCGACAGCATTTCCGTTAGCATCAATAATACAATAAGACTCTGATACGCCACCGCGACCATTGGTTAAACAATTACCCTGATTGTTGTTGGTGATGCTATATACGCCGTTGTCGACATTTTCATCTGTATATTCAAGGCCAAATACTAACTTGTGATTAAAACCAAGTGCTTGGGTATTCCAAAATAGATTGAACTGAGTACTGACATAATCAACATCTTGATTACCTTGATGAGTACTCAGCGTTAGAGTGCTAGCACCAGGTGCTGTTGGATCGGTAGCTGCACGCGTCGAGCCGCCCATACCTGTTGTAATGTAGCCGTTTTCGGTATGACCAACACGTGTCGCATTGTACAAAGTAATGCTGTCATTTAACTCATATTCGGTACGTAAGGTGAACGTGGATACTTTTGAATTTAAAAAGTCACCATCTTGAGCGTACACAGGAATATCTTTAATCGGTTCACGGGTTTCACGATCAAAATAACTGCCTAAATCTGGTACATCTTTCGCGTCTAGGTAGTAACCGTCGGCAGTAAATGACAATGCATCGGTGGCTTCGTACACACCTGATAACTGCACACCTTGACGTTCGCTCGTAATACCTTCGCGACCGGGCTTGTCTTCTTCAGCCGTTAATCCGTTAAGTCGCACTGCCACTTTTTCAGATATCGGTAAGTTATAGTCAACCGTTAAACGAGTATGATCGTCAGTGCCAACACCAAGATCGACGCGGCCAAAATCGTAAGCTACTGAGGCTTTTTTAGTCACACTGTTAATGGCACCGCCTGATGAACCACGGCCAGCAAATGTTGAACTAGGACCTTTGGTTATTTCAACACGCTCGGTAGCAAAACTTTCACGAGTGGTCATGCCAGGATCGCGTAGTCCATCAACAAACACGTCACTACGAGCTTCGTGGCCACGAATAATATAGCGATCACCGAACGCATTACCGTTTTCACCGGTACCAAGGGTCACACCGGCTTGGGCTGACAAAATGTCTTTTAAATCAGTATTACCTGACTCTTGAATTTGATCTTGAGTTAACACGGTAATCACTTGCGGCGTATCGACAAGTGCAGCCATCCGACGTTTATCGGCAGAGTTATTAAACATGTAAACCGAGTTTTGCACGCCATGAACACGAATTCGCTCTATAGATTCGTCCGTTTGCGCTGGTTTACATTTCGCCAATATATCCTTATCGCAAGTTTCATTTTTAGTATCTGCAGCGTATAGCGCTGGGCTACTGAATACTAATGCTGCTGCTACCGCTTGAGCACCTAATGATAACTTACTGTAATTATTAGACTTCATGTTTAACATCATCCTATTATTAATAAGCATTAACTAAATTTCATTTATGTGCTGCACTTTACATAAATGAAACAAAGATCGCAAATACAAATCATTATCATTTATGTAAAGATTCATACAGGGTGCGATTTAATCAACAAAATATAGAAATAAGCACACAGGTAGGCGTTATTAGTAACCGTTTGAATACCGCTCAGAAAGAGCGGTCTGGTCGGAATAAGTTAACTGACTTGATAAAGCTCTAACGGAAGTCCATCTGGATCGCTAAAAAAGGTATATTGTTTGCCGGTATATTCGTCAATACGTACAGGCTCAACTGAAATATTATTCTGCTGCAAATGAGTAACCACAACATCGATGTCATCAACTTTGAACGCTAAATGGCGCAAACCTTGAGCCTCTGGATAACTGGGTCTTGGCGGTGCGCCATTAAATGAAAACAACTCAATTTGACTGCCATCGGGCAAGCTTAAATCGAGTTTGTAAGAATCACGTGCTTGGCGATAATGTTCCGCAATAACTTTTAAGCCTAATATTTGGCTGTAAAACGCTTTTGAGCGTGGGTAATCGGCACAAATAATCGCGACGTGATGAATTCCATTTAGCATGGTTGTCCTTATAAACCTATTCTTTAAAAAACCTTTTAAACTAAACACTTAATGAAATGAATTATCAATAGTATAAAGGTAAAAAAATCCTGATAGCATAAGTCTATCAGGATTTTTATCTACTTGAAAAGTAGTCAGAAATCAGTCTAAATCTAATCGATTATCTTTAACGATAATCACTCAGACTAGATACCCACTTCACCACCATCGTTTTTACGGATCATCACAGTTGCCGCACGTGGACGCACTGTAATCCCTGCAGGTGTTATCTCGTCAGCTTTGTCTGAATATGGCCAGTTGCCAGGATGCTGAATATTAGCAAATACCGTTTTATAATCTGGCGTAATCGCAAAACCAGTAACCTCACAGCCATTAGGGCCAACAAAGAAACGCTTAAGCTGAGTTTGGTTGTCTGCGGTCAGCACTTGTTGTTTACCATCGGCATCAAGCATGCTTGATGGCACAATTGCCAACATTTGATCGTTGGTTTCTTCGGTGACTTCCGAGGCTCCATTATCAGTTTGTACCCACAAAATACCGCGCTGGTCGAACGATAAACCATCTGGGCTAGCAAACTGGTTTAAATCCGTTAAGCCAGATAAGTTGGTCTCGGCATCACCATCAGCTGGTGAACCAAACACAAAGATATCCCAAGTAAACTCTGTTGCAGTCTCACCATCATCCCAACGGATAATATGACCAAAGTTGTTATTTAATCGTGGGTTAGCAGGGTTAGTGCTGTCGGTACGTTTACTATTGTTCGTTAAGGTTAAATATACAGTACCAGTAAATGGATCTACGGTTGTCCACTCTGGACGATCCATTGGTGTTGCGCCCACTAAGTCGGCTGCGCCAGCTGTATTGATGATAATGGCTTCGAGTGAATCAAAGCTGTCTGCAAGAGTTTTGCCGTCAGTCGTCATGCCATCTAATGTCAATGGTAACCATTCACCGATGCCATCTTCACTGAACTTAGCTGCATATAAAGTCCCAGCATTCATGTATTTGTCGCCTACAGTTAGGCGATTAGTGCTATTTGCATCTGCAGGATCCCATGGAGCATCAGAAACAAACTTATACAAATATTCAAAACGTGAATCGTGGCCTGAATAAAATGAGATTGGTTTGCCTTCTTCAAGCTTACCAAACACACAACCTTCATGGCGGAAGCGACCTAATGCAGTGCGCTTAATCGCACGAGAATTGGGATTGTATGGATCAATTTCAACAATATAACCATAACCATTAGCTTCGTTACGATAATCGTTTGTGGCACTTGAACCTGTTGGCGTTATATCAAAACGAGAAAATTCATCTAAACGTTCCTCGTCATCACCAGCTAAATGGGTCCAACCATAACGAGTATCAGATGTTGAAATACCAATGCGGGTTTGATCTTCCGTTAAGGTGCCGTTATTAACAAAGTAACCAGGCCAGTTTTCTTCACACGTCAAGTAAGTTCCCCAAGGCGTATAACCCATATGAGCCTCCCGCCAGTCAATAGGCGAGCCTAACTTATTTGACTGCTTTTGCAGTCAAATTAAAATCAATCAACAAATTCATCTACTTCGTCTGTCATTTAGCTGTCAAATCATCGTTTACA
>NZ_JACJER010000171.1:0-7938 GCF_014164185.1 Shewanella sp. SG44-6
TATGTTAAATACCTCTAAGGGAGTATCTGTGATGAAGAAGATTGACTTAGATAAATTAGACTTATTAACACTTTCTATATTAGTAAGTTTGTACGAAAACAAATCGGCTACTCATGTGTCTAGAATACTGGATGTACCAGCATCAAAGATTAGTCGTTGTTTACATTCAGCAAGATTGCTATTCGGTGATGAGCTTTTTATTAGACGTAAATATGGATTGGTACCGAACGATTATGCAGGGAGGATCTATCCTATTGCAAAAGAAATTGTGGACTGTGCTAAAAATTTCAATCGGCTGAATAGTACCTCATTACCACATAGTCGACATTTTGAATTAGTGATGCCAGGAATGATTGCTCATGCTTACCCACGTGCATTAATGAATTCAATTAAAGAGCATCATAAAGATATTCATATCAATACAATTGGGATAAACATGCTCTAGAAAGTGTCTCTAACGACCCTAATAGTATTGTCTTGTGTGGCTGTAAAAGCCCTGAGGAAATTCATTGCTTTGATCAAAAGTTACACGTTGAAGTGCTTGCCGAAATGGGGTCACAGTACTTGTTAAGTTGTAAAAATCATCGCATTTTAAAGCAAGAAATCACTTTAGAAAGTATTGCCGAGTATCCATACATCAATACGCTTATGGGAGCCCAAGCGCCAATAATCAATCCGTTTCAAGAGTATTGTCAACTCAACAATCTACCTCTTGAAACTGAAATGACTATTACAAATGTATCTTCTTTATTTGATTACCTTTCTGATTGTAAGTCGTTGGCATTAACACCTTACAAGGCCGTTTACGACATGGTAGATGAGGAGTCAGGTTTACATGCTTGTCAGATATCTGAATACGAAGTGAATCGTCTTTTTAACGTTGTAGAACCATTAAAGTTAGTATTGGTGACGCATCCCAATGCAGATAATGAAGATGCTACTTGGTTAAAACAGCAGATACGCGAGTTAACCAGTGAGCTTGTTTAACAATAAAGTCTATACAGATGTTGTTTTAGTTATATGAGCATTATAAATATATGTTTTGATATGAACTTGGGTGTTGTATCTAGACCTTAGTATGAGTTTTCTTGATAGTTTTACTTCTTAATGCTTATTGAGTAAAAATTGGCTTTGGTGTAGGCGGTTATTGGTGTTTTTTAATAAATGATATTTTCAATCACATTGTTCACGATAGCCTAGGTTGCTTTCTTAGTTATTTAATCCAACATGTGTTTTTCATTTTTCGATTTATATACTCGAATTTAATACGTATCGGAATTACATTTAATGTAATTCCTTTTTGTGTATATTTTTTACTTGTTTAAAAGTCGTTCATGCGAGACTTTTAGTTAATTGCATAAATGTATAATTTGGCGTTTGTTTTTTCTCGATACTAAATTTGAATATAAAATATATGTTTTTTTGCAACTTAGAAGTGCAAAACGTTTTTGGGTAATATCGTCGCGACTAATACTATTTGATAAATGTAAATGATGAATATAAAAATCTACATACTATATTTAATGTTTTTTATAGCAAAAAATATGAGGTGAGTCATTTTATCATAAACGTTACTTAAGGCTGAGCTAATGTAGTGGTGTGATAATTACCGCTTAAAAACAGGTTAAATCAGTATTAAAGCATCAATTACTTGCCACCAATCTTGGAAATTTGTTAGCAATCTTCTTTTGTTGTCGTTTGTTTTTATAAGTAATTGATTTTAATTTAAATGTTGGTTTTTTATTGCTTGGTTGTGGTTAAGCTTGTGGTTGTACATGAGTGCCTGCGTTAGTGAGTTGGGTATTGCTGCATTTAGCATTTAAAACCTATGCTACATACTATGTTTTGAACCAGTGAATAACGCTCATACTTGTATATTTCATCGAGCGATTAATCACAGCTAAAAACGTTATAGATCAACTGATACCCTAGTAAGATTCATGATCATATTTCAAGGGCTTTACTAACTTATTCACGTTAAGCTAATCTTCTTGTTTCCTATCAAGCTGTATTTGAGGGAATAACAATATCAGTCAATAAGGATATAACGTGGACACCCTTGAGTTAACTTCTGTTACCCCCACCAAAACTAAATCGTTTTTAGCTGGTGCGCTTGCCGTTATGCCGCTGACGATTGCGGTGATCCCTTGGGGGATACTCGCCGGATCGTTTGCACTGGAAGTGGGCCTAACGCCAGTTGAAAGCCAAGCGATGTCGGCAATTATCTTTGCGGGTAGTGCCCAGTTGGTTGCACTCGGTATGATAAAAGCCGGTATTGGTATTAGCAGCATTTTGATCACCACCTTACTGATCACCTCTCGACATTTGCTGTATGCCATGGCGATGCGCACTCATATAAGCCCTTTACCCCTTAAATGGCGTTTAGGCTTAGGTTTTTTACTCACAGATGAACTGTTTGCTATCGCAAATCAAGCTCATAAAGGCGACTCGCCAGCGCAACATCAGTTTGATCGCTGGTATGCTTTGGGCGGCGGCTTAACCTTTTATCTTGGTTGGAATATTGCTACTTTGCTTGGCATTGTCGCAGGGCAGTCTATCGACAACTTAGGCGAACTAGGACTCGACTTTGCCATCGCTGCCACCTTTATCGCCATCGTAGTCCCCACAGTAAAAAAGCCATCAATATTAGTGTGTGTCCTGGTGTCGCTTACCTTAGCTGTCGTGTGCGCAGTATTTGCGATTCAAGCCGGGCTATTAATTGCGGCAATATCGGGCATGGCAGCAGGCATGACTTACGCCAAATTGACTAACGAAGACGCTGTGGTTTCAGCTAGAGTTGATTCGAGTAACATTGATTCTGCTATCGCTAGTTCGAATACCGCTGAATCTACTTCTTCAGTGACCACAAATAAGGATCACAAGCTATGATCTGGCTGATTATTTTATCCATGGCGGCGGTGGTGTTTATCAGTCGACACTTGTTGTTAGAACCTAAATTGCCTATTCGCTTAAGTAAAAATACCTTAACGTTTTTAAGCTATTCAGCCCCAGCGGTATTAACCGCTATCTTAGCGCCAATTGTGTTTGTGCCCGAAGGCCAACTTGCTATTAGTGTATATAACCCCTATTTAACTTGTGCCCTGGTGGCCACAGTACTGGCTTACGTTACCCGCAACACCTTACTCACAACCGTACTCAGTATGGGACTGTTTTTTATTTTGTATTAGCAACTGGCCCTAGATTAATTTCAATCATTGTTAACTGACATTCTGTTGCGCAATAGATTAGAATAACCGCCATATTACGGACCAATTAGAGTTGAATATGCACGTACACATATTAGGTATTTGTGGCACTTTTATGGGCGGTTTAGCCCTACTAGCCCGCGCAATGGGCCACAAAGTAACCGGCAGTGATGCTAACGTTTACCCGCCGATGAGCACCCAGCTTGAGCAACAAGGTATTGAGCTAATCCAAGGTTTTGATCCCATTCAATTAGGCAAAGAAGGCGATAATCAACCTGATTTAGTGGTTATTGGTAATGCCATGAGTCGCGGTAATCCATGTGTAGAAGCGGTATTAAACCGTGGTATTAAATACACTTCTGGGCCGCAGTTTTTGTCTGAACATATTTTGCAAGACCGTTGGGTGTTGGCGGTAGCGGGTACTCACGGCAAAACCTCTACCTCCAGCATGCTCGCGTGGGTTTTAGAATACTGCGGCTACGAGCCGGGATTTTTAATTGGTGGCGTGCCGCAAAACTTTGGCGTGTCAGCCCGTTTAGGTAACTCAGTGTTTTTTGTGGTTGAAGCCGACGAATACGACAGTGCCTTTTTTGATAAACGCTCTAAGTTTGTGCATTACCATCCACGCACGTTAGTGATCAATAATCTTGAATTTGATCATGCCGATATTTTTGCCGATCTCGCAGCCATTCAACGTCAATTTAATCATGTTATCCGCACTGTGCCGGGCGAAGGTAAGGTTATTTGGCCTAGCGATGTTGAAGCTGTACAGCAAGTGATTGATATGGGCTGTTGGAGCGAACAAGAAATTTATTCTAAATCGCCAACCTTAGCCACAGATATAGCTAATCATTCAGAGAGTCCTTTAGCAAGCCAAGGTGAACCAAGTGCTTGGCAGTCGCGTACTATTGCCGACGACGGCCATGTGTTTGAAGTGCTGTTTAAGGGCGAGTCACAAGGGATATTACACTGGGCATTGATAGGTCAGCACAATATCGAAAACGCAATTATGGCTATCGCTGCGGCACGTCATGTTGGCGTAGCACCAAGCCATGCTATAGAGGCATTGACACAGTTCAGTCCACCTAAGCGTCGTTTAGAATTATTGGCTACCGTCAATGGGGTGTCTGTGTATGACGATTTTGCTCATCATCCAACCGCTATTGCCACCACCTTGCAAGGGCTAAGGGCCAAAGTGGCTTCCAGTGATCATGCCAATGGCAAGATTATTGTAGTGCTAGAGCCGCGATCGAACACTATGAAAAGCGGTGTACATAAAGATACGCTGGCCAATTCGATGGTATTGGCTGATGTTGGCTACTTATATCAAGCGGACAATATTGGTTGGGACATTCATGCCAGTATGGCTAATGCGCCACTTCCTGTGACTGTGTTTAACAATATAGAAGACATTATTAACACAGTAGCCACCACCGCCAATAAAGGTGATACCGTGGTCATTATGAGTAATGGTGGCTTTAATGGTATTCACCAGAAAATAATTAAGGCTCTAGCGTAACGGCTTTAGCCGATAGAGGGTACAACATGGCCTATGCCAAAAAAGCCAAAGCAATTAGTCTCGCCTGGACCGGCGCATCTGGCGCACCATATGGCATTAAGTTGCTTGAATGCTTGCTCGCGGCTGATTACCAAGTTTTTTTAATGGTATCCAGCGCAGCACGTGTGGTGTTAGCCACCGAGCATGGGTTACAACTGAGCGCAAATCCAGATAAAGCCAAGGCTCAATTACTTGAGCAACTGCATAATTCTGATGAGCCATTAAAAGGCGAATTAGTGGTGTTAGGTAAAGATGAATGGTTTTCGCCGCCAGCATCAGGCAGTGCGGCACCAAAACAAATGGTGATTTGTCCGTGTTCAACCGGCACATTAGCTGCTGTCGCCACTGGAATGAGTAATAATTTGCTCGAAAGAGCAGCAGACGTAGTATTAAAAGAGCGTGGGCAGTTAATCCTTGTTCCGCGTGAAACTCCTTTTAGTGCCATACACTTAGAGCATATGTTAAGCCTTACACGCAATGGTGCGACCATCATGCCAGCGGCACCAGGCTTTTATCATAATCCCAAATCGGTTCAAGATCTGGTAAACTTCATGGTTTCCCGAATACTTGATCATTTGGGTATTGAACACGACTTAACGAGTCGCTGGGGATACGGACGTACTCAGTCACACGACATCGACAATTGAGAGATTTATGAAGCACACCATTGAAATGATGATTTCTGAGCAAGAAATCAATAAAACTTTAGACCAGTTAGCTGAACGCATTAATGCTCATTACGCTGACAGTGAACGCTTATTAATGGTTGGCCTATTAAAAGGTTCTGTAGTGTTTATGGCCGATTTATGTCGCCGCATCAAAGGCCATGTTGAAATCGACTTTATGGCAGTATCAAGTTATGGTAATTCAACCACTAGCTCACGCGACGTTAAAGTGCTTAAAGACGTGCAGTCTGATATCTCTGGCCGTGACGTGTTAATTGTTGAAGACTTAATCGACTCAGGCAACACCTTAAATAAAGTGCGCGAGATGTTACTACTGCGCGAACCAAAAAGTTTAGCGCTTTGTACCTTATTAGATAAGCCAGAACGCCGCGAGGTTGATGTACACGTCGACTTTATTGGTATCACAATTCCTGACGAGTTTATTGTCGGTTACGGTATCGACTACGCAGAGCAATACCGCAACTTGCCTTATATCGCTAAAGTTGTACCACTGGATTAAGCAAACATAATTTATAAACTCCCGCCGATGTGGGAGTTTTTTTTCATTGTAAGTTGAGGATTTCAATATGGCCGATAACGCCAATGCATTGGTGATCGATAACCTTAAAAAAACCTATAAAGGCGGTGTAGAAGCCGTTAAGTCAATTAGTTTGACGGTAAAGCAAGGTGACTTCTTTGCTTTGCTTGGCCCCAATGGTGCAGGTAAATCTACCACCATCGGCATTATCAGCTCATTGGTGCAGAAAACCGCTGGCACGGTTTCGGTATTTGGTTTCGATATAGATAAAGATCTCGAACATGCCAAGTTATGTATCGGGTTAGTACCGCAAGAATTTAACTTTAACCAGTTTGAAACCGTGCAACAAATTGTGGTTAACCAAGCGGGTTACTATGGCGTGCCAAAAGCCGTAGCATTACAACGTGCTGAAAAGTATCTCACCCAACTTGATTTATGGCAAAAACGCCATGCTCAAGCGCGCGAACTGTCTGGTGGCATGAAACGCCGTTTAATGATTGCCCGTGCGTTAATGCACGAACCTAAATTGCTAATATTAGATGAGCCAACAGCAGGCGTCGACATTGAACTTCGTCGTTCAATGTGGGAGTTTTTAAAGCAAATTAACAAACAAGGTGTGACGATTATTTTAACCACACACTACCTTGAAGAAGCCGAAATGCTGTGTCGCACCATTGGTATTATCGATACCGGTTTGCTGGTGGAATGCACCACCATGAAGGCTTTATTGAGCAAGCTAGATGTTGAAACCTTTATTTTCGATTTACGTCATGATCTCGATGTTGCCCCTCAGTTAACCAATATGAATTGCCGCTTAACTGATGCACATACTTTAGAAGTCGATGTGGCCAAATCGAATAACATTAATGAGTTATTTACTCAGTTTACTTCAGCCAATATCGAAGTCTTGTCGATGCGCAATAAAGCCAACCGTCTAGAAGAATTGTTTGTAGAGCTGGTAGAGAAAGCCAAGGAGTCAAAATAATGAAAAGTCTGTATTTTGTGGCTTTTAAAAGTATTTTAACCAAAGAAATTAATCGCTTCACCCGTATTTGGATCCAAACACTAGTGCCGCCAGCCATTACCATGACGTTATATTTTTTAATTTTTGGTAACTTAGTTGGTAGCCGCATCGGTGAAATGGGCGGCGTGACCTACATGGAGTTTATTGCTCCTGGTTTAATCATGATGTCGGTGATCACCAGCTCATACTCTAATGTGGCCTCATCGTTTTACAGCGCCAAGTTTCAACGCAACATTGAAGAAATCATGGTGGCTCCAGTACCGCATTACGTGATGATAGCTGGTTATGTCGGCGGCGGTGTCGCCCGTGGGTTATGCGTGGGCCTAATTGTGACCACAGTGGCGATGTTGTTTGTTGATATCTCCTTACATCATGTTGGCTTGGTTGTTATCACCATGTTTTTAACCTCAGTGTTATTCTCACTCGGTGGCTTGATTAATGCCGTGTTTGCCAAAAGCTTTGACGATATCAGTATTATCCCGACCTTTATTCTTACGCCACTCACCTACTTAGGCGGTGTATTTTACTCGTTATCGTTATTGCCACCTTTTTGGCAAGGTGTATCGGGTTTAAATCCTGTGGTATACATGATTAACGTATTCCGCTACGGATTTTTAGGTTTTGCCGACCTCAGTGTACCGTTATCTATCGCCATCATGGTTGGCTTTTGCGTCAGCTTGTGGGCATTAGCTTACTATTTGATTTCGCGCGGAATTGGTTTGCGTAGCTAAGTCTCATAGGCGGTAAGCCGCAGCCAAATCGGTTGTTATCATCTCAGTGTAAAAGGGCTCGTAAGAGTCCTTTTTTATGGGCGTTATTTCATAGATAAATCCGAAAACGAATTTATACCTTTGAATTAATAATGAATATCAATATTTTAGTTTGCGTGCTGTAACTAGTTAACTGTAATCCATCGGGCTTTGGCACCAAATAGGTGTACAAAGCCC
>NZ_JACJER010000172.1:0-7869 GCF_014164185.1 Shewanella sp. SG44-6
AGTTCTTCTAATTTTCTTGCAACGGGAGACCAGCTGGAAGTGGGCTCACTTTCGTGCCAGACACAAGGTCTGTATCTGCATCATTACAATGCAGCATTGGCTTTCTCCAGCCTCCTTTACCTGCACCACTATCGGCTATCTTCACAGATAACTTTCCCAATGGGAGCGATACAGGCTTACCCTGTTCCGTATGTCGCGCAATGTCAGGTTAGATGCCCACTATAGTGCGGAGAGTTATGTTGATCACGAAAGAATACTGTCCAATTTCTTTCCAACTCTCGTTGCCTTTTGGCCACAGCGTATAAACCACTTCCGCTGCTTCACGTATAACGCACCTTAAATGGATTCACTTATGTTCATCATACTGACACCCTAGCACTTACCCGATTGTGGTTATCAGGAGGAACGTCCTCTCACGATTCAGTTCCCGTCCAGTGATTTACTGGACTTCGTTACATTGTCGGATCCGCTGCTTTATTCAGGATCCTAGGGTCATCTGGTGATACAGATGGTTCACTCTTCGCGGTGAACAGCGCTTCATACGACTTCAGGTCGCACGGACATTTCCGTGTTACAAAGATCGGACAAAGTTTGGTTTTCAGATAACTTCTAGTATCCCAATTACCTACAAATGGCTGGCCAGATCTGCTGAACGACTGCAAAACGAGCTCCTCAATGTTAAGAATACAGTGATTATAAATAGTTAATTGCTTTATGTGACGAAGGGGTAGAGATTTGAACCCTACCCGCTACTTCTAAGACGCCAGTATACGAGGGTTGTACGAGTATTGAATTAGTAAATTGTTACACCAAACTGTTCTTTTTTATCGTCAGAAAAAGATGTTCAGACTAAAGCACTAAAAAGCTTAACAATAGCTATTTATTCATAGTCTCTTGCCATGTTGTTTTTGCTACATATGCTCAGAGAAGTCTTTAAAACCTCTCCATGACATATAAAATTGCACAAATGAATTTAGCCCTAAAAATATACCTACAATCACTATTACAACGGAATATTTATAATTTGTATTAGCTACTGTAAAAGTTAACGAGTCAGGAATAAACAATACTAAAAGAAAAGTAAAACATACAAAAAGCAACAAACCCATGGTTACATGAAGTCTATTTACAAGCTTAGGTAAGTAACCGGTAAGCGTAGTATTTCTGACTAATTTATTATCTTTTGCAGAAGCAAAGAGAGAAATAGAAGCCATTACAAAGCCAAACAGTATCCCTGATAAAGTTGATACTGCTGAAGCAATGGGCTGTATTTCCTTTGCTGTAAATTTAGATACAACAGGCCATGCACTCCAACAAATAATTAGGGTGATTAATATGACTATTATGTAATAATATTGTTTTAGTTTATCCATAACATTAAGCCAGTCGCTCTTGGTTTAAATCGCCAAAATAGTTAGCAAGTTCATTTTCTTTTTCTGCTCTCGATTCATTAAGAGCATCCCACATTTCAATTATAGGTGGATATCTGCCTTCTACTTCAATCTGTTTAGTAAAAAACAAGCGATCTGCAACTAAATCCACAGGATGTGTTGCAAGTGTTTCGTCATCCTCCAAGAGAAGTTTACACTTTTTAACATCAAACTTTGTGTTCAACTCACGTAAAGCACCTTTAAATGTTGTTGCTAGATATCTTTCTTCCGCAATATCAGATCTGCCATTGCCTCTCAAAGTTAAGTTTAACTTAGCAGCTCCTGTTCCTTTAAGGGTAGATATAATTGAGTTGTTAAAATCATGTTCAATACCATTAAATAACTCAGGATTTGTTGGTCGAGCAATTGACAATTCAGCTGTTCTTACTTGAACATTGTTATTCAATAGCCATTGAAGATCAGCAGCCTCAATGACTGGGTTTAACGAAGTCACGTAAGCTGACTCTGATAGATACTTCCCCATACTACTACTACTAATACAAAGATGGTTACGTTGTAGAATCAAAACTGAGTAATCTGAATGATAAGAAAAGTACGCCTTCTCCAATAGGTTTTCGTTTGCAGCAAGTTCTATTTCCCTTTCCACACCGCCAATTACAGCCGCATGTGGAAGATCATTTTGCCGATGCTTACCTATAATACCTTTAAAGCCGAAGGCTGTAGCTTCAAGATGCCTTAACTCATAGCTATTATTACCTATTTGTTTAACACGGCTGTCGCCTTGCGCATATTTTGCTAGCATACTATTCAATATTTCAAATGAAGTCCTTGGAATTGCGTTTGCGCTCGAGTTGAATATTGAGCATTCATAAAAGTCAAAATGGTAATTTTTAGATGACATAAATCCCTCTTAGATGATATCCATGGGTTGATAAACAACATAACCGCCTCATCAAGAGGCTAAATATTGTGGGGGTACAATTGAGCGTAGCGAGTAGCACGCTGTATCTTATTACAATTTAAATGATTTGTTGTGTTTTCCATTGATAACACCATTTGCTAGTTCATTTAGATATTCTTTTGCTATGGTGACTATGAATGAGTGTGCTTCTGACAACTCCATACTTGGGGTTTTATTTTTTTTAGCTTCTTGTTTAAAACCATGCCTAGAATCCAAGCCTGATAATGTGTAGCTGTTAGCAGTATTTGTGAATGCTTTTCTTAATTTCTCATCTACAGTTATTGCTATACCTGTCTTTTTGGATAATTCTTCTAGTGTTTCAAGAGTTTTATAGTAGTTAATGTAACTTCCCTCGATATCGAAGTACTTCAATATTAAATAAGCATCTTCACGTTCAGTGGCTAAGTTCATCATAAAAAATCGAACATCTGCGCTTTTTACTCTCTCAAACTCTTGATTATATGAGTAAAAAGAAATATCTGGTTTTTCTAATAACGCTACAATATTTCTTTTTGGCGGTTTGCCAACCCTAACACCATGATGTAATAAATCGGCTAATTCAAGCTTGCGTGTGCTCTCTGATAATATAGACGATATACCATTGTATAAACTTGCAAGCTCATATCCTATTTGCCAAACAACTTCAGGATCATCTTCATCATCAAAATATACAGATGAAAGACGAAAATCATCGTTCATACAGTCATTATGGTGGTCAATTCCGCCAGAAATATTAAAATATGAATTCTCGCTACCTTTAGAGTAATCTCTAAAATACCTAGAATCGCCGTCTAGATAGAATTCCCATTTTACCGTGTCTTTCAAAAACTATCTCCTGATACATAACAACACATTGAACGGTTAACACAACAAAATAGGCCGTTTAAGTTATTGATTAATATCATCCTACATTTGCTATGTCGTTGATGTAAAGCGATAAGTTATTAGCAAAACCCAAAAACAAACCGAGGTTGCCTAAATAAAGTGTTCATAAATTTACCAATGACATTTATTTACAACAATATCAATTAGTTAAGTTTAATCGCATAATTATTTATTACTACTTTAGTCTTACTTATTGGATTGTTTGATTTAAATTAAGCCAAAACTCATTATAACTGTATATAAAACCATCTTATTAGATTAAGAAATCTAGCCAGTAAACAATGAACTGTGTAGAAGAGCAATATCAATTAGCTTTTGTATGGAAAACGAAGGTAAGCACTGTTAAATAGAGCCTTGGTTCTAAGTAACTTTGGGGCAGACATGCGTTAATCCTTAACCCATTTCCTCACCAAAAGTGCCAAAAGTTATCAAACTTTAATAGAATAACAACATTCTGTTTTGTGTTACTTAATTTTGTTTTGAGCTCGCTTATATGCCGCCCTATGCCACTTCAGACTATCGAGTGATAGCTTGTGACCTTTATGGATAATCAGTTCTGTATTTAAACCGATTAACGTCATGTCAGGTCTGATGGAGAACATGAAATAATCGAGCATGACATGATGATTGGGGCAAAGGCATAACAAATTGGATATTTTATCTGGCCCCTGATGTTCACCCCCTAACGGGATGATATGGGCTCCTTCAGAATAAGCGCCATTTGGTGTTATAAATTGAATACCACAGACCTGGCATTTATGATCGTAAAGTGATTTAACCTTACGTGTTACTGCGGTATCTCTCAAAATTCTATTTATGGTTACTTCTTTACGCTTTGGATTACCAGCAACGGGTATATCAATATTAGCTGAAGCCGACTCTTCGAATCTGGCTAATTTCGACAATATTCTAGCGGGACCATTACCGATAGGGAACGCATACCCCATATTTTTTTTAACTATGCCATTTTCAAGGCGTAATGGAGAACCTACACTATATTCACTAGGCTGTATGAATGGGTTATTAGTGGCATCCAGAGCGTCATATACTTCAGATATAGGGATCGCCTCTTCGTTCAAAATATACCGGCATTTAACAATGCATTTTGACGTTAATTTATTGTAAACGGGGTTGCCTGTTGCAATCAGTATGGCTTGAAAGCTCTTTTTATTAAAAGAAAATATCACATCACCCTTCATAATCTTCAGAACGTTCATACGCGCGTAATTAGGGCTCGAGCTCTTTAAATCCGACGTGATGCGACCATCGTTAAACTCTTTCTCAAAATTATTTGTTTGATTAACCCAGTGGTACATGTAGTTCGGCCTTATGATAAAGAGACAACGTGTTAAGGATTATTGATACTTAATCAAGTAAATCTTAAGAGCTTAAATTGGATAAAAATACAGTCACTAAGCCAACAAGAAAACTAATTGCAAGGTATGTGGCGCGTATATTATTGACTGTTCCTCGAATCCTGCTAATGCCATCATCCCAGTAAGTTTCACCAATTTTAGAGTCGTCAATTTCTTTTGATTGCAGATACTGCACTGGAGTTAATTTGCAAGCGACATAGACTTCAGCAGAAGCAATGATTATGGGTATTATTAGAAGAGGTAGGTACATTTTAACATCCTTGTCTTGTCACTTTATCTATAAGTGTATGGTATCAGATTAAAACCGGATGGCCGCGCCCCACATAAATATTTATGCGAAGGAAGTAAACACATTTATTCAGTTCCCCCTCCACACAATTAAGTTTTTTACTTGTTAATCTTCAGGCCGCCAATGAAAGCAAACTGGTTTAATGGATTGATGATCATTAACACCAGCTTTATAAAATTGTTCCCACAGTTCACTTGCCCAACCGTTTAGAAATGATTCATGAAAGAAAGTATCATTTTCCCCGACACGATTTTGACAGCTGTCATTGTAACCTTGACGACGAGCCTCACGCTTTATAAAGACCGATAAGTCATCGATGAGTGAATCATTAAACTCATCATCAGCCTTACCAGACCAAGTGGGAGTGCCTGTTTGAGAACAATGAAAGGTAGGTGCAGAATGAGCACCACCCAATGATTTTATTATCCCCAATTTATTTCTCCGATTCGTTTAGCGACGGTATATTAAAATCTGCCAACATTTCATCCCACACACTGGCATTATCCGCTGGTATCTCCATTGGGAACTCAAGGGGATTAAGATAATGCTGTTTTATATACCACTCTCTAAAGTCTTTAACGCGCTCGATTTCATTGTAAATAAACCCATCTAATGTCTCGACTTTTTTTAACATTGTATAACTCCTTATGCAGCCGCGAGAACGGCTTGTGTGACACTCTTGGCAAGTAATGGTGGAACGGCATTGCCTATCATCATTTTTGCTAATGTTTGTGACTTAGGAAAAACGTAATTAGACGGGAACGATTGCGCAGCAGCTTGTTCAGCGACTGTAATGGGGCGAATGTAATCACCGTGAACAAGGCTGTGCTTATTTACGGTCATTATGGTCCCAATGGGCTTATCCAGACTTCTCCCGCCAATTTCTCCACCGTATGCAGCATCTAAAAAAAGGCTTCCAAATTTATTACGTCCGTTTTTAACACGATTTTGTGTAGCTGCGACGCGATTACTGACTAAATCCCATTTATGGCCATCAAAATTAGTATCAATGATTGTACGAGCAGGAATATGTTCTTTCTTTTCAAATTTTAGGTCAATAGGATTAGCAGAACGAGTTGCAACAATAAATAACCGTACACGACGCTGAGGTACACCAAAATCTGCAGCATTGAGTGTGTTCAGCGATAGTGAGTAACCTAATGCCTTCATAGCATACGACCAAGCATCATATAGTTCCCATTTTAGAAAATCAGTTACATTTTCAATGATAACTATAGGAGTTTTATGGTTTTCAACACATGAAACGATAGCCCATGCTGTCGAACGGCTTTTGTCAGCCTTATACGATCGCTTAACCTTGCCAGTTGCAATGCTATGCCCTTGGCAGCAAGGGCTGCCGTAGACAATATCAAAGTCACGAGGTATCTCATTCCAATCTTGTTGATGCAGATCTTGGCATGCGTGAATTGTGTTTGGATGGTTTAGGGCGTGAATAGCCACTGCAGGAGGGTTATGGTTTGCAGCCCATATAATATTGACACCAGCAAGCTCAGCACCACAAGACGTACCACCAGCACCACTAAATAAATCTATACCTTTCATGTTTAAAATCATCATTAATCTTTGTAATGAGAATATGGTCCCACAGAAAGTATTTGGTGCAAGGAAGTGAATGTTATCCTATTTAATGCAATTCCGTGGAGGCAAAAGGTAGGGGTGTATGGTTATAGGTATCCTATTTAATACTGGTGGGAATTAAAGAGCAATATTCGATTATTTTGACCTCCTAAATCTCAATTCTCCGGTTGCGGCTCCTTCTTTTTATCTTTTTAATATTTTTTTTGTATTTTTCCTATTTTCGAACCCTTTGTTAGTGCCATCATATAGCTCCTATTTAATCTCTAACAAATAATCAGAGATTAGGTAGATTTAAACGTCTATAGAATTGAAAATTCGATTCAAATGGCAATTCAATTCTAAGGCCTTGTTCATCTAAAGTATTCGAGCGGGGCGCTTTAGGCTCAGAATGGGTGATAGCGAGGTCTTTACACTCTTTTGTTAGTACCATTAGCCCTAATGTAACTTGTTGTCTAACTAGCTCCCCTGCTCTTTTAATCCTAACTTTATATTGTCTACCTGTATTAACTCTTCGCTGTACTGCTTCACAATTGTAATGACTAATAAAATTATGCATCGGTATCAATAACTCATACACTGTGGCAGTACTAAATAACGCATAACGCTCACTAATTCGATATTCAGCTGTAACCATTCCAATACTATGCAACGCCTTTACGTGTGACTGAAACAATGCTTTTAGCATTCCATCATCATCACCGGCACCTACTTTATGTGTTTTCAAAACTAACATACCTGAGTTTGGCATTAGTTTAGATTGAAACGCATTCTGAGTACTGATATTGAACTCTTCTATGTCATTAAATAGTTGCGGGAAACGTGGCGGGAAACGTTTGAATTTAGACCCCATAGCTTTTTGATAATTTTTTTCCATCTCTTTCACAAGTTCGACAAATTCTCTAGGATCATCATTTAGCACACCTATCCAACGGATATATCGTTTTGGCTTAGTGAGAACCCCACCATAATCCCCCAGGAACTCATCATAAGTAAGAGTCGATTCAGAATAACGGCAATCGGAATTAGTTCGCAAATAATCAAAAAGAGCGATTTCTGAAGTATAAAAAATACTCCAATCTTCAGTGTTGTTTGTCATCTAAACCCCTTTGTATTAAATAGGATAACTGTACTTATTCTAGCCGAAATCGTATAGCTCAGCAATTAATCAATCACATCCGGTTATGCTCATCGAACACACACTTGCATTAAATAGGATAACTACACCCTCACTTTCACATAACATGAGGTCCGGCCGGTAAAAGCGTTGGAATTAGCCACTTTGCAAATAAGACATTGATTCATTTAGCTTTTCTGACAAGGGCTGGATAAAATCCTTACCGAGATAGCGAATCCTGAAGCTGCTTAAAC
>NZ_JACJER010000173.1:0-7808 GCF_014164185.1 Shewanella sp. SG44-6
GATTGGGGTTCTGAGGTTGCTGATGCTGCAGTGACTATCGATCTTGAAGTGAGTTATGCGGTACTTGATAACTTAACGGTATCTGTAGGTGCTAATAACATCTTCGATCAAGAAGCGCAGAAGTTAAAAGATGGCACATTAGGTGAGTTAGGTGGAGTGTACTACGAAAGTGGTCCATTCGATTACAACGGTGGCTTCTATTACGGCCGTGTTAACTATCGCTTCTAATATAAGTTAACTGCCATTGTTGTTAATGGCACCATAACGAAAAAGACTGCTTCGGCAGTCTTTTTTATTTCAAGTATCACAAGGATGATAATTTACTGGGCGACTAGAGATAACGCTTGATAAAGGTCATCGATAATGAGCGCTTTAGGCAACTCAATCCCTTTTGGGTAGCTAGGGCCATACACTTTATTAAACGGCGTACCAGCAACAGCCTGTTGCCCCATGTAATGCTCTATGACAGCATCGGCATGGGTCCAGTTACCTTGCATGAGGATAATATGCTGTTGGTTTAATTGGTTTACGACTTGTTCACGGTGAAGCACATTGGCTTTATTGGTCTGGCAGGGCACACACCAATCAGCTGTGATATCAACAAACACAATATTGCCCTGTGCAACATAAGAGGCAATTTTTTCGGGCTGTAGCGGCTGCCAACGAAGCATTTGGTAAGCTTGATAGTTTTCACCTTTATTAATAAAAGCGAGCACACCAGCAAAACAGATCCCCATAAAAATGAGCATGACAATAATCAGGGTCGGAATCGATTTACCTGTAATTTTAGCCCTGATGAGTAACACCACGGCACTAAAAATAACCAAGAGTAATATCATCATTAATGTCGCCATAGGTTTCCCCTGTAAATACGTTATCATACCCATCCTTATCAGCGGCGCTACACTAGCAGCGCATGCTTAACTGGTTGTTAAAATGCATTTTGCATAAATTAGGTGACTACAAGTAAAGGAGTGTTATGACGTTAAGTACTTGGCTGGGATTATTGGCGATATGTTGTTTGGGGGCTATGTCCCCAGGCCCCAGTTTAGCCATGGTGGTGCGGCATACCCTTGGTGGTGGCCGATTACACGGTATAGTCTGTGCTTGGGCACATTCAATCGGTATTGGTGTCTATGCTCTGGTAACTCTATTGGGTTTGGCAGCAATATTAAAAGCATCGCCGGTTATTTTTAATACCATCGCGGTAACTGGAGCGATTTACTTAGCTTGGATGGGGATGCAAGCACTTAGGTCTAAAGGCGGAATGCAGCAAAAATTGGCGGCGGGTCAACCCACAAGTCTGTGGATTGCAGCAAGAGATGGTATGGCTATTTCATTATTTAATCCCAAAATACTCCTGTTCTTTTTGGCTTTATTTAGTCAATTTGTATTAGCAGCTCAGACTGCTATTGGCCAAGGTTTAATTGTGTTTACGCCATTAATCGTTGATGGATTATGGTACACCATTATTGCGTTTTTGTTGTCTCATTCTGCCGTGTTGCCTAAGTTACGAAATCAGGCCAAATTAATTGATAGGCTTTCAGGTGTGGTGTTAATTTTACTCGCAATGAGGGTAATTTATACTCTGCTGTAATATCTGAATTTTGCGACTAAATAGTCATCATGATATCGGCTAGGATGAACCGTATTGCTGACGGTGCAAAATGAGTCAGTTATGAACAATAATGCCTAGCAATAATCTGTTAGGCATTATTGTTATAACGCGTCATATGTTGGTTAAACGCCTTTAAACATTTGCACGCTGTCATCGCTTTCTGGCTCTTGTTGCTCTGCAGCAATAGGAGGATTAGCGATGTGGTCTTCTAAATTCTCTTTTAACATTGCTTTAAATTCATCAGAAAACCAAGCGAGTGCATGATCTTTTTCCGCAGCAAGATTAGCTGATTTAATCGATGCTTCAAACGCGTTAAAACGAGCAGAGGCAAATCTCATTGCGGTACCGACTTTGCCAATATCATTTTCTTGTTGGCTAAGTTGATTGGCTAGGGCAATAAATTGGTCAGCTATTTGATACATTGTTAATTCTGTTTTGGCTTCAGACATCATATCCACTTTGTTGGTGAGTTAATTTTCCAATGAGTGTAACGTCTTTATTTGAAAATTTCAGGTAAAAAATTAGCTATCAGGATTTGAATCTATCAAGACCTCGCCGTTACGCGAATCATAGTATATGGACACCAGTGGTAGTAAATTGTAGTAATAACGGCACTGATCTGGATTGATATATTCAGCTCTATAATCCGATATATCCTTATCTGCACTAATTGAAACACTTGGGCCATCTTGTAATAGCGTAGGCCAGACTGAGAGGCAGTCGTTATTATTATCCAGTCTTGGCGAAGCCTCGTAAGGTGGGTAATTCTGTGCTGGATAACCCCATTGGTTGATATCAAGTTGGCCATCGGTTCCAGCTTGACTGAAAATCGCTAAATTATCTGCCGGGCCAGAATACCCCATGGCTGCCCATTTCATGTGCGCTAGGGTTATTGCTGACGAAAACGCCCCACCAGTGACTTTTACCGTAGCGATTTTAGCATCTCTGCCGATATCAACAAATTTTGGTAAGGCAATCATTGCGATAATCCCAAGTATGATGATAACAACGACGAGTTCAATAAGGGTAAAACCATTTTTAGGGGTGTTTTTGTTATTATGTAATGGCATCATATTAGGCATAAAAGTGATTAATCTGTTGATAGTAAACTAAAGACTGAGCTGTTCGCTAATTTATCGCTAATTTTTTGAAGGAATACATTAGATGACTTCCCATTGGCAAACCTTGTTTGAACAACAACAATCACAGCCATATTATCAAGATTTGATGCACTTTATTGCCTCACAAAGGGCCGCTAATAAGGTTATTTATCCACCGGATGATGAAGTGTTTGCTGCTTTTAATTTAACGCCCTTATCAGCGGTTAAAGTCGTGATACTAGGGCAAGACCCTTATCATGGCCCAAATCAAGCTCACGGGCTGTCTTTTTCGGTTAAGAAGGGCATAAAACCACCGCCTTCATTGGCTAATATCTATAAAGAGTTAACCAATGACATTGACGGCTTTGTGATCCCAGAACATGGTGATTTAAGCGCTTGGGCTAAGCAAGGGGTGTTGTTACTCAATACTGTGTTGACAGTAGAGCAGGGGTTAGCTCATTCACATGCTAAAGCAGGCTGGGAGACATTTACCGATAGTGTGCTGAAGTGCTTAGATCAACAAGCATCACCAATCATATTTGTGTGTTGGGGCAATCACGCGATTAAAAAAGGTCGATTGATTACCGCACCTCATCATCATGTAATGAACGGCCCACATCCATCGCCCTTATCTGCTTACCGGGGCTTTTTTGGTTGTCATCATTTTTCAAGTATCAATCAATTATTAATTAACCAGGGTAATAAACCGATAAATTGGCAAGTGTGATAACAAAAAAGGTGTGAATTTATATTCACACCTTTCTCAATACCGTTAGTCATAAAATCTTGTCATCAGAAAACCACTGTTTATGGTAATTGTTGAGCTCTTGATGATTGCTAACTACTGCGATTAACCGATAAGTGAGCCAATGAAATTAATGCCTGTTTGTAGTCATTATCAGGAAAAATCCCGAGTGCATCAATGGCTTTTTGTGCTTCAGCTTGCGCCTTTTCTTGGGTGTAAACTAATGCACCAGACTCGCCCAATGCCACTAATATCTCATCAATAGCTTTAGTGCCGTCGCTTTGTTCAATCGCGTCTCTAATCAGCTTTTTAGCAGTATCAGACCCATTTTCCATAGCGTATATCAGCGGTAACGTCGGTTTACCTTCGGCGAGGTCATCACCGATGTTTTTGCCGAGTTCGTCGGAGTTAGCCGTGTAATCAAGTAAATCATCGGTTAACTGAAACGCCGTACCTAGGTATTTGCCGTAATTGGCTAATGCCTGTTCTTGTTCCGGGCTGACATTTGCTAATACGCCGGCTAATTGAGTTGCCGCTTCAAATAATTTAGCGGTTTTACAGTAGATAACTCGCATATAGTTTGCTTCGGTCGTATCGGGATCATTACAGTTCATTAACTGTAATACTTCGCCTTCAGCAAGTACATTAGTCGTATGGGCTAAGACTTTAAGCACTTTCATGCTGTCAAGCTCGGTCATCATTTGAAATGAGCGAGTATATAAAAAGTCGCCAACCAGCACGCTTGCACTATTACCGAATAACGCATTGGCAGTTTCACGGCCGCGACGCAGTGTTGACTCATCAACAACATCGTCATGCAATAAAGACGCGGTATGAATAAATTCGATAATCGCAGCGAGTTTTAAGTGATGTTCGCCTTGATAGCCAACAGCTCGGGCGGCCAATACAGATAATAACGGACGTAAACGTTTACCACCGCCATTAATTATGTAAAAGCCTAATTGATTAATTAGGGCTACATCAGATTCAAGTTGTTTATATATCAGCTGATTGACTGCTTGCATATCAGTGTCAGCCAGTTGACGAATGGCGTTTAAATCCATAATAGTCTCTGGTTGTTGGGCGACAGGCTTTGCACCCTTAATTAGTCATATCGAATTAGAGCGCATATCTTACAGGATATTAGTGCTATTTTTCAAAGTATGTATTTACACAATTGCGCTTACATTATCCTGATTTCGCGATAGTTTGCTGGATTATTGCCAATTTACCTATAAAATTTAGGCATAGATTAACTCAAACATGTTAACTAAATTTTAAAGAAGGCACATTAGCTATTAATGAATAGTGTGCAGTAATAGGGTCTTTTTTATTTGATAGTGAATTAGCACTTGCCGGATGATAATTCTTCGCGTAGAATCCGCGCCCATTGTCATTAAAAGTTTTTTAGCACCTAGTCTCGTCAATAATATGAGTTAGTGTGTTAGTCATTTGGAGTAAAATAGCCATGTATGCTGTTTTTCAAAGTGGCGGAAAGCAACACCGTGTTGCTGAAGGTCATACAGTTCGTTTAGAAAAATTAGAAGTTGCTACTGGTGAAACCATAGAATTCGATCAAGTTTTATTGATCGCTGATGGTGAAACAGTGCATGTTGGTGCTCCTTTAGTTGCTGGCGGTAAAGTCGTAGCTGAAGTAGTTGGCCACGGTCGCGGCGACAAGGTAACTATTATCAAGTTCCGTCGTCGTAAGCATCACGACAAGAAGATGGGCCATCGTCAATGGTTCACCGAAGTTAAAATCACTGCGATCAGCGCATAATTTAGGAGTCTAACTCATGGCACATAAAAAAGCTGGCGGTTCTACTCGTAACGGCCGCGATTCAGAAAGTAAACGTCTTGGTGTTAAACGCTTTGGCGGTGAATCAGTTCTAGCTGGTAACATTATCGTTCGTCAACGTGGTACTAAGTTCCACGCTGGTGTAAACGTAGGTATTGGTCGTGACCATACTTTGTTTGCATTAACAGACGGTAAAGTAAAGTTTCAAGTTAAAGGTCCTAATAATCGTAAGTTTATTAGCATCGAAGCTTAATTCTTTCTAAGCTAGATCTCGAAAGCCCTGCCTATGGTGGGGCTTTTGTGTTTTTTATATCATTAAACTGTTATAGGATAGTTTGATGATTTTGTTTATATGCAGTAGGCGATATCGTGATGAATGCTATCTTCAGCGCTTTCCTGCAAAACTCAGTTATTTGGGTTTATAATTACAGATTAAGTGGCGTCAGGAGTCAGTATGAAGTTTGTTGATGAAGCGAATATTCGCGTAGAAGCAGGTGACGGCGGAAGCGGTTGCGTGAGTTTTAGACGCGAAAAGTATGTCCCAGATGGTGGCCCTGACGGCGGTGACGGTGGTGATGGCGGTAGTGTATACCTACAAGCTAATGAAAACCTTAATACGCTAATTGATTACCGTTTTACTCGTTTCCATATGGCTGAGCGCGGAACCAATGGTCGTGGTCGTGATTGTACCGGTCATGGCGGCAGTGATTTAGTTCTTCAAGTACCTGTAGGTACTCGTGCTATTGACCAAGAAACAGAAGAGTCACTTGGTGATCTTACATCGCATGGACAAAAGCTTCTCGTTGCTAAAGGTGGTTTCCACGGTCTAGGTAACACTCGTTTTAAGAGCAGTACTAACCGTGCTCCACGTCAAAAGACCTTAGGTACTCCAGGTGAAGTTCGTTCAATCAAGCTTGAACTTTTATTGCTTGCTGATGTAGGTTTGCTCGGTATGCCAAATGCTGGTAAATCGACTTTCATACGCTCGGTTTCACGTGCAACGCCTAAAGTGGCTGATTATCCGTTCACAACTTTAGTTCCAAACCTTGGTGTGGTGAATCCGCGTCCAGGTCAAAGCTTTGTTATTGCCGATATTCCTGGTTTGATTGAAGGCGCTGCAGAAGGTGCTGGTTTAGGTATTCGTTTCTTAAAGCATCTTGAACGTTGTCGCATGTTATTACACATTATTGATATCGAACCTATCGATGGTGTTGACCCTGTCTATTCAGCTCGCGCTATTGTTGGTGAACTTGAGAAGTACTCTCCAAAGCTTGCGGCAAAACCGCGTTGGTTAGTCTTCAATAAAACCGATTTGCTGCTCGACGAAGAGTTACAAGGTAAAATCGATCGCATCGTTAAAGAGCTAGATTGGCAAGGAGATGTTTATACTATGTCTGCTTACAATCGAACCGGAACTGAAGAGTTAAGCATTAAGATGCTCGACTACATCAGAAGTTTACCGGCTATTGTCGAAGAAATAACGCCAGATGCTGATGTTGAATTTAAATGGGATAATTACCATAGCGCAGAAGATGAAGTCGTTAATGAAGATTATAATGATGATTTTGACGATGATTTTGATGATGACGATTATGATGTAGAAGTGATCTATCAACGTTAATAGACTCATTTGAGGATATCGTGTACGAAGATAGCCAAAATGAAATTACCCGCCTTGTAGTGCGTTGTGCGCAACTACTTTTGGCTTATGGTGCTGAGTCTGATCTTGTTGAAGAGATTAGCCAGCGCCTAGGTAAAGCACTCGGTCTTGCTAGCATTGAGATATCAATTTCATCTAATGCATTAGTACTGACCAGCTTAGTACACGGTCGCTGTGTCACGACCACTCGTCGTATTCGTGCTCATGGCATTAATATGACGGTGATTTGTGAATTACAGCGAATTTGTATATTGGCAGAAAAAGGCATTTATGGTGCCAATGAAGTTCGCCGCCGCCTCGCTCATATTACCCCTAAAACTTATCCTGCAATCGCCGTAGTCCCTATGATTGGTTTGTCATGTGCCAGTTTCTGTCATTTATTCGATGGCGACATGATGGCATGTTTAATCACATTTTTTGCCTCGTCGATTGGCATGATGGTGCGGCTTTTTCTAGCATCGCGCCATTTCAATTTATTGGTTAACTTTTCGATTACAGCATTCATTATTACTGTCGTTGCCCAAGCCGGTTATATGTGGCCAATTACCCATACTCCCCAAGTGGCAATGGCCGCAAGCGTATTAATGCTGGTGCCTGGATTTCCGCTGATTAATGCTATTTCAGATATGGTTAAAGGTCATATGAACGTAGGCATTTCTCGCTGGGGTCATGCAACGTTATTAACATTAGCTTCTGTTATCGGTATCACCATCGCCATGCAATTGGGGGGGATTTTCTAATGCTTGAGCTGATTAGTTTGTTATTGCATGACGCTTTTTTTTCCGCGATACCCGCAATTGGTTTTGCCATGGTGTTTAACGTTCCCAAACGATATTTACTCTATTGCGCCCTTGCTGGTGCGATAGGTCACAGTTCTCGAACCTTAC
>NZ_JACJER010000174.1:0-7787 GCF_014164185.1 Shewanella sp. SG44-6
GGTCACTTTCGCATTCCATAGCAACATTAACAGTAAAGATAGCGAAAAAACAGAAACTGTAGCTTCTTGTAATATATGCAGTATATTAGCCCCTCGCCCCATATCGGCAAAAAAATCCGAAATACTGGTGATGATAACGATCAAAAAAAACAGCATAGTTAGAAATTTTAACTTTCCAGCGTCAATCATCACATTTCGAATATAGTGCATCATTACTTCCCTAAAATTAGTTCCTTGTTAATTGTCTCACTCATTGCTTTGTTGGGTATGCGACATATGTCCTACGTACTGAAAATTAACCCTTATTTTTATACAGAAACAGAGCTCGGGACATTACGCCCATATAACAATGATTCAACCAGGCCTATCATCGGCGTTACCTGAGGTGATGATGACTTGAGTTCATCTGTGCATATTGACTCAAGCCTAACGGATCCCAATCGACACTTGCTGTTAATAATATAAATGGAAACATCGATGAAAAATCTTAACTATCTACCCGCAATCATTCTGACATCAATCGCCCTTTCATTATCTTTTACTGGGCAAGCTGTAGCTCAAAATGTTGATTTTGGTCCACTTCAGCCGTTAATTGGATCGTGGAAAACGGTTAGTCCCGGCGTTGACATCGCACCTGGAAGAACAGGGTCAAATGTTGGTGAAGGTGGCACAGCTGTAGAAGCTTTCTATGAAATAAGAACATATGAAGCCGCTGCCGACGCTGTTAATGCCAGTGATCAATCTCTAGTCGCTATCTATTACAAACTAGAGGTGTTTAGACAAAGAGACGATGCCAAATTTCATGATCAGCGTGGTTATATGATTTACGACCAAAAGAATCAAATGGTATATAACTCATACTGTGTGCCAAGAGCGGTATGTGTGATCGCAGAAGGAAAAGCAGGCAAAAAAATGACCCTGACAGCGCCAAGTAGAGGTATAGGTGAATCGACATATATGACCGAAAATGCGACGACCCAAGGATTCTCTATGACAATGGAAATTGGTGAAAAAACCCTGTCCTACTCACAAACCACCAAACTCAATATCTACGGTAAAGATTTCTCACATACCGATGCTGCGACGTTAGAAAAAGTGAATGAGTAAGTTAATACGACTTCTCGCGCTTAAATAAAACAATGGCAAAGAGTAGGTCATTGATTAGACGCTGCAGATAACAGCGTCCTTCTACTCAGATAACGAGAAGGCATCAGCAACGCATGGGTAATCTAGGCATAAAGGGCATCAGTCATGAACTTGGTTTATTAACGGCTTAAATCAGCTGATGTCCGCCTATTACTCCAAACTATATTTTTTGATAGTGAAATTAAACAAATAAACAATCATCGACCGCCGAACACAATAAAGCTCTTATCCTAATAAAGGAAACAGTTGCAAATGGGGTAAATCAACTTGTGACTAATGCTTATTGATTTTCAAATAATTAATCGTCTCAATAGCCACAGTCAAATAATCCACTTTATTTAATAGTTACAATTTTTACGGCATTAACATCAACCAATACCCACTAAAAATCGTTACTTTATTCTGAATATAAGCAGTGAATAGCTGATTCACTTTCAATCTCATATGTGTTGTGCCAAACAACCTGATTAATGTGTCGCTTTATCTCCCCAAATTTCCTCTAACCTTTGGTCACGACCGCAATTCCAGCGATAAGCATGGTAGCGAATAGGATTGTTCTTATAGTAATCTTGATGGTAACTTTCATCGCCTTTGATAGGGTAAAAAACACTCGATGCTAAAATTGGCGTAACCACTTTCTGGTTAGGAAATTGTTTTTCAATATCGCTTTTAGACTGTTCGGCAATTTGCCTTTCTTTATCATTTGCCACAAAAATTGCGCTTAAATAGCTAGTACCTTTGTCACAGAACTGCCCTCTTGCATCAAAGGGATCAATATTTACCCAGTAATAATCTAATAACTCTTTGTAGCTCACTTTGCTAGGATCATAGGTTATCTGTACCGCTTCAAAATGACCTGCATGGTTACCGTTATAGGTGGGATCTTTTAAGCTTCCACCAGTAAACCCTGATATCACATCGCTAACACCATCAAGCTTTTCAAAATCGGACTCCATACACCAAAAACATCCTCCGGCTAAAATGGTCTTATCTGCCGTGGCGTTAGAAGCATAGGACAATAAGCTTGCTGCCAATATTGTTA
This sequence comes from Shewanella sp. SG44-6, assembly GCF_014164185.1. Lineage (NCBI taxonomy): Bacteria > Pseudomonadati > Pseudomonadota > Gammaproteobacteria > Alteromonadales > Shewanellaceae > Shewanella > Shewanella sp. SG44-6. The sequence continues at coordinate 2,189 of NZ_JACJER010000174.1, forward strand.
GCATTAATATACTTTTCATAACACCCTCCTTATTTTTCGAGATGATGGCCTGCTTGTATCAAACATATGTGCACTACGAAGTTAATAATATGAAGGTTCACTATGGCAGAAAGCTGTCACTATTACATTGAGTTTATTATTTAGACAAAAGGTCATTGAGATAATCATCAGCATTTTCAGAGTATCAATGACATGCTTGAACATGCCCTCGGGATAAATTGAGAGTATCAATATAGGCATTAGCAGATTCAGTTGATATTGGGTCATATTGGCGAACATTAGTGTCACAAAGATGACGAGATAATCGTTCAAATAAGTGTTCAATTACATCACAGGATTATAAAAACATCGCGAAAACTGAACGATATCGATAGGACTTATTATGAATATTGAGATTAGCGATTTAGATAGGCTAAAGCTAGTTAACCTAGCACATCATCAACCCAGTCCGACCATAGAATTCCGCAGCGACTCAAATATGAGTTTTAGATGCAAAAAGGCACAACCTTAAGTTATAAGGTTGTGCCCGTTAACACTTTTGTCAGCATCCTGCTGAATATTTGCTCCCTGCACACCATCCATGTAAACATGCTTCCTGCAGTCCTTTTCCCTGTTCTCATTTCCTTGTCTATTTGTGTAATACAAACAAACCCATGAGTGTCATTCCTTTGAACAGCCTATCCATTGACTGAGCGGTAAATCTATTCAATCCGTTGAATCTATCCATGCTGCATCCTGCAGCCCTATCCTTGTTATCCTTGTGTCAACAGCATGACTGTTTTCACTCATCCTTGATTCGGCTATCCATTTGCCGAGCTTATGCTCAATCCGTGAGCGTGTCCTAATAACATCCATGATATTCTTAAGCATTAATTGTCTTATTTCTCATCCTAAGAAAACCAACAAATAACTCGCTTTCGATAACTACATTCTAATCAAAACCAGCTCGATGAAAAGTCACTCAACATCATTGAAATAGATGCTTAACATACCGACACTCAAGAAAAACATGTAATACTATGATTTTTATATATTAAATATAATTAATAACGTTAAACGCTGACAACTTTAGATAAGATCCCTTACATGCTTGTAGGATATGGCTTACAAAAGCATGAGCAGGTTATTACTATCGGATTGATTTTCGCCACAGGCGCATTATCATCTGCCCAAACATGACCCAATCAGCCCACAAACTATAAAGCGGATAAGTGAATGTAGCAGGCCTATTTTTTTCAAATAGAAAATGCCCTAACCATGCAAAGCCATAACCCACAACGGGCAGCCACAATAATTGCCACCAATGCTGATTAATCAAGGTATTCACAATAATAACCAAAATAATGCTACTGCCAATATAATGCAGCCTTCGACAAATAGGGTTTTGATGTTGCGACAGATAAAATGGGTAAAATTCTGTAAATGAAGAATAACGTTTAGGTTCCACTATTCACTCCTTAATTGATATTCCGCAAATGATATGGCCCGATGAGTATTCAATTATTTTACGCTGGCGTTACACTTTACTGTAAAACAGAATTTCACCTTCTATATTACCGATGCTAACGTTAGCAATACTGCTAAACCCTTGTGTTACCAAAGCCCGATGATGTGATGGATTACTAACAAACACGCCTACTCCATCGAGATCAGGTTGTTCATCACACCAACTCAATACCGCTTGAATTAACTTAGCCCCATAACCTTTTTGCTGCTCATTTGGTGATATAGCAATAAATTGTAAAACACCACACTTTTGAGAAGGCAGATGTTCAAGAATGCAGGTTTCTTTTTGCATTAATCCTTGGGTCGATTTCCATCCGGTACCCAGCATCATTTTGAAACGCCAGTGCCAATATCGTCCCTCACCCAGAGGAATGAGATGAGAAATGACACACGCAATTCCGATTAAACGCTCACCATCAAATAAACCGATTAAAGCTTGTTCTTGTTGCCATAACTCATTTAACTCTTCACGGATGGCTGCCCGAAGCTTTTGCTCATATTGTTGTTCATCATCTTGAGCAAGCACGCCAATAAAATAGGGGTCATCATGATATGCGTTGTAGAGAATGGAAGCTGCGACTCTCAGGTCTTCTGCGGTCAAATACACTGCACGAATAGTTTCCAAGGTGTGATTGTCCATTTTTATTCCTTGTTATTGACTCTCTAAACTCAATCTAACTTAACAAGTTTGAAACATTCTACAAGTTTTGTTTACGCATTTAGCCTGTTCGCGGTTGTCATTGCCAGTTGTTTGCTATTTACCTCATCAACGCTGATACTGAATTTGTTTACCACACCATTACAAGGAATCCTTTAAATGGACACTACATCAAATGATCTTAGCCATTTATTTATGCAACTAGGTTTACCGCATGATCAAGTGGGTATCGATGACTTTGTTATGCAAAACAAGCTTGCTAAGCATACGTTAATAACCGATGCAGATTGCTGGAATCCAGGCCAAAAAGCATTTTTAAAAGAGGCATTACGAGAAGACGCCCAATGGTCAGAAGTGATTGACCAATTGGACGTAATGATGCGCGCTGAAATGTAATTAATTTTTGACCTTATAACAGCGCCATTATCTCATCAGATTTGTTTGTAGGCGGTGTTACCCCAACCGACTAAAACATCATCGCGAAACACAATGGGCGTGCATTCATCTTTGGTTGTTTTACCATCGCCTTGCGCCCATTGCGTTCGGTAAAACATGACCTTGATAGACTGTTCCCCTTGGTTTTCAGTCGGCTTAATATAAGCTTCGCTGAAATCGGCGGTGCCCATTAGAGTTATCACTTGATCACTCGTCATCCCCATAGACAGTTTGCTCAACAGTTCACGATTCTTATCTTGTTGAACTTGCCAATAGTCAGCACTTTTAGCCGATTCATGATCACCGACACTGATAACACAACCACTTAGCCCTACTGATGTGGCGATAATTAATCCTGCTGTGATAAGTTTTAATTTCATGTTGCATCCTTTTTGTTAAAATAAAATCCGCATTGTATTTACAGTTCCTTTAAGCCAGAATCGTGCCAAAAATTAAAACGCTGATTTATATATCTTTATTTTTATATTTAATAAGAATTAGTTAATCTCACACCACCGAATTAAGGAATTTAACCAACAATGAGTCCAATTGAGCAAGTACTTGCCGCGGCTAAATCGATTGCTAACAATGGAAATACTCCCTGTTTGGCACTGATTAAAAGCCGTTTAGGAAATAGCATTCCAATGCCTACCCTAATCCAAGGTTTACAACAGTTTAAGGCGTTGCCAAAATCCGAGTGGCAACACATACCAGAATTAGCCGATATTGCCGCTGTGGCTGACCAACCTGCAGATAATAACGTGGATCTTACCAATGTTATTCAGCAGGTCATGAGTCTGCAACAACACGTCACACTGCTCACTAAGCGAGTCGAACAGCTAGAAAATCAATTACAAGACAATGCCATTCAAAGCAATATCATTATTAATAAGGCAGACCAATAGATGTTTGTTACTGAACTGCGCTTTGAATGTTTTGCCGACACAACAATTGATACCGTAGAAAAAGCCATCAACGCTTTTCTTGAAGCCCTAAGGGCGAATGGACAAATTTTAGGCAGGGAGTTTGCCGTCGCTTTTAATGACGGTGAATTTAGAGTTCGCCTGTTGTTACCCGAAAAAACCAGCCTGGCAAATCGTTATCATAGCCCGTGGGTAAAGGTCACTTTAGCCGGATTAACCGCGGCCAAACTATTGGCTCCTAGAGAAAAGTTCATCGGCCAAGACATTAACTCTGAAGTTAGCAGCACAGAGACACCATCATGGCAGGTGTTGTATACCAGTTATGTTCATATGTGCTCACCGCTACGTAATGGCGATAATCTCTTGCCTATCCCCCTGTATCAATTACCTGCGACCTTCAATGGCGATCATAAACGCATTATAAAATGGCAAACAGAATGGCAAGCATGTGATGAGCTACAAATGGCGGCTGCCACTAAAGCTGAATTTGCCGCATTAGATGAAATCACTCGGGTAGACAGCGACCTATTTAGACGAGGTTGGGATTTACGTGGCAGAATAGAGTTTTTAACGCAAATACCAACTTACTATTATCTGTATCGTGTCGGTGGTGAGTCGTTAGAAAGCGAATTAAACCGAGCTTGCCCACGTTGTGGTTCACATCATTGGAAACTTGAACAGCCTTTGTTAGACATGTTTCACTTTCGCTGCGAGCCATGCCGCATAGTGTCTAATATATCTTGGGACCATCAGTAAATGGAATTACTTCATTGAGTTACAAACAAATTATTTCTTATTACCGAGATTGCTACAAGGAAGATAGTGCCTCCATTAATCTTTGGAACGTCAATAAACTTAAGCAAGAAGACCGTTTAATTCTTCAAGGTAAAGATGAACTAGGCACAGGTTTTTTACCTCGGCTACCTATCCCCGAAGAATTTGCCGCCCCAATGTTAAAACGGGTAGCAATGTATCAAAGAGAAAGAGTATTACTGTATGCACGGTTCTTGTTTGTCGGCAAAGTCACCATAAAAGGCGAGCTTAAAACGGTAGTATCGCCTTTGCTCTTTAGTGAAGCCACCATTGAGCAGGATAATGGTAATTGCTATTTTTCTACCCAAGCCGATGAAACTGAAATCAATGAAGCCTTACTGCAACAATTACTCCCAGAAGATAATGCGCTAGCAGAATCGCTTTTTTCTGAAGAGACTCGCTCCGCATCATTTTGGACCTCATATTTTAGTAATAATCATATTGAAATAAGCTCGCTTGAATTACTCCAATATCCGAAGCTTGCTCAATACAGTGACATCAAAAAAGCGCTGACAAAAAAGATCCCCAGCTTATTACCCATTTCCATGTTAATTTTTGTTGAAAGATCAAAAAGTAGCCGCGGCGTACTTCACGAATTAGACACTATCATCAATGCTAATCAGCTATCAGCCCCTATCGGTAAGCTCTTTAACCATACAATGGCAAAGTCGAACAAGGTTTCCAAACCTGCGAAGCTCAAGTACGACTTTTTGCCTGGACTATTATCAGGCCCACAAAAGAAAGTCATCGCTATCGCCGCTAACAACAGTCTAGGTTGTGTGTCTGGCCCACCCGGCACAGGTAAAAGCTATACTATCGCTGCCGTTGCAGCGGAACATATGGCTCGCGGAGAGTCGGTGTTAATTGTGGCCAATAATGAAGTAGCCCTTGATGTTATTGCAGACAAATTGGCGAGTAACTTTACCTTAGGCGATGTTTCAATTAAGGCCGGACAAAAAGCCTTTTTAAAGCAGCTAAAAGACTATACCGCTGATTTGTTAGCCGGTTACTTTGCAGATGACTTGGACAACAGCCCCAAAGCAAATGAACAAGAAATTAACCAGCTAAATCGATTGCTAGGTAAATTAGAACATCGTTTTATGGCTTTCAGCCAAAAAGCCATCAGCCGAGGCTTGCGGTTGTCGGATAGACGACACTTGTTACCAAGTGCCGCCCTCCTAAGAACCCAGCGTGCAACTTTCACTGCACTAGGCTCAAGCCTCCACAAAGGTATCGTTTGATACCCAGCAACTTATAAAGCAGT
>NZ_JACJER010000175.1:0-7672 GCF_014164185.1 Shewanella sp. SG44-6
ATCAAAAATAATCCCAACCTAATTAAACAAAACATCATGATTTTTTGATTTCCATTATCATATCTGTTCATTTTTAGTATTGGCCTAGTCGCGAATATAGCTGTTTGTGTTGAATCCTATTGTTTATACCACAATAAAAAAACCACTCATAGTGTGAGTGGCTTTTGCAGTAGAGGTTAGTTACAAACTATCTCGGATAAGTTTCAATCTAAACCCAGAAAACCACCGGTTTGGTGAGCCCAAAGCTGTGCATATATGCCTTTAGCGTCAATGAGTTCTTGGTGGGTTCCTTGCTCAACAATACAGCCTTTATCTAACACAATTAGCCTATCCATAGCTGCAATCGTCGACAGTCGATGCGCTATCGCTATCACTGTTTTGCCTTCCATTAATTCATACAATGATTCTTGAATCGCGGCTTCAACTTCAGAGTCGAGCGCTGATGTTGCTTCATCAAGTAATAAAATGGGCGCATTCTTTAGTAATACTCTTGCAATGGCAATGCGTTGGCGTTGGCCACCAGATAGCTTGACTCCGCGCTCACCAACTTGGGCATCGAGTCCTTTGTTACCAAATGGGTCAGTTAAATTATCAATAAACTCTGCTGCTTGTGCTTGAGTGATAGCAGCTACTAGTTGCTCGTCACTGGCATGTGGATCGCCGTACAAAATGTTTTCACGAATTGAGCGATGCAGCAAAGATGTGTCCTGGGTAACCATACCAATGTTTGCCCGTAATGAGTCTTGGGTAATATCTGTTATAGGTTGGTCATCAATGAGTATTTGGCCTTTTTCAACATCATGAAAACGCATTAGTAAGTTTACTAATGTCGACTTTCCTGCACCAGAACGTCCCACTAAACCGACTTTTTCGCCAGCTTTAATATTCAGGTTTAGCTGTTCAATGACTCCAGCTTTTTCGCCATAATGAAAACTCACTTGGTTAAAATCGATTTTACCCTGATCAACAGTAATGTCTTTGGCGTTGGGTTTATCTTGAATCGCAATCGGTTTCGATAAAGTATTCATTCCATCGGTAACGGTACCAATGTTTTCAAATAGCGAACTGATTTCCCACATGATCCACTGTGACATACCATTTAAACGAAGGGCTAAACTTACAGCAATGGCAATTGCGCCAACCGTAATCGCATTGTCAGCCCATAACCAAATAGATACCGCAGCGATAGTAAACGCCAACACGTAATTAATGATTTGTACTAAGACATTAATGATCGTTACCAGGCGCATTTGGCCGTAAACAGTTTTTAAGAAATGTGTCATGCTGTCTTGAGCATAGTCAGCTTCTTGGGTGGTATGTGAGAACAGTTTTACGGTAGAAATATTGGTATAACTGTCAACAATACGCCCGGTCATGGTTGAGCGAGCATCGGCTTGCTCTGTGGATATCGCCTTTAACTTTGGCACTAATTTCCACTGAATTAAGACGTAAGCAGCCAACCATACCAGCATGGGCAGCATCAGGCGCACATCTGCAGCGGCAATCATCACTAGCATCGAGGTGAAATAAACCAAGATATACATGAGAACGTCGAGTAATTTCATCACCGTTTCACGGACCGCAAGCGATGTTTGCATAACCTTAGTGGCTATTCGTCCGGCAAAGTCATCTTGATAAAATGAGATGCTTTGTTTAAGCAAATAGCGATGTGCTTGCCAGCGAATCGCCATGGGGTAGTTGCCCAATAGTGTTTGATGCACGATAGACGCATGCAGCCAGACAATCAGCGGAATTACCACTAACACAAGCACCGACATGATGATTAATGTTGTACCTTCATCTTGCCATAAGGTTTGCGGGTTTTTGGTCACTAACCAATCGACTAATTTGCCCATAAACCCAAAGAGCGAGACTTCCAACATCGCCAATATGGCCGTTAGTACCGACATCACAATTAAAGGTAACCCAAATCCGCGGGTATAATGGCGGCAAAATGCATACAGGGTATTGGGGGGCTGGGTCGGCTCTTCTTGTGGCAGTGCTTGGGTCAATGATTCAAAAAATTTAAACATCTAATGCTCTAACGTAATGGTGAAAATTCTGTTGACTAGGATAACGTAAATCTACCAAATGTAATCGGTTAAATTGTTACATTATACGAAACGATTGAGTTCCGTTTTCCGCTAGTCGTGGTTGTTGTGTTTAGGTAAGATAATTACTCAAATACGCAGTGCACTGAAAAAGGTTCAGTTTTTCTATTGCACTTGACTAAAGTCAACGAGGCTAACGGAATTAATGGTACAGATTAACAGCGATTGCAATATTACAGCTCAGATCTGCCAGCAGGCGAGATTGAGTCGTGATGCACGCTTTGATGGTCAATTTTTTACTGGGGTACTTACCACCGGGATCTATTGCCGCTCAATTTGTCCCGCCCCAGCGCCCTATGAAAAAAATGTTCGTTACTTTGATTCTGCTATAAAAGCGGCGAATGCAGGGCTCCGGCCTTGCCTGAGATGTCGACCAGATAGTGCTCCAAGCTCCTTTGCGTGGTTAGGCACTCAAACAACATTAATGCGAGCCATCAAGTTAATTGAACAAGGCTTTTTAAGTGGCGACAACGCTGGAACTGTCGAGTCGTTGGCACAAAAGCTCGGCATTAGCAGTCGCTATCTACATAAACTCTTTAATCAAGGAATGGGGACATCGCCTAAACGCTTTGCGTTATATCAGCAGTTGATGTTTGCTAAACAGTTATTACACCAAACACAATTATCAATGACTGAAGTTGCTATGGCTGCAGGCTTTAATAGCATCAGGCGGTTTAATGAATTTTTTAAACAACAGTTATTGTTAACCCCGAGTGATTTGCGCCAAAAAAGCCGAGGTTCAACGGACGACACTCATCCTTATAACGATAACCAAGTGAGAACTTACATTAAACCAATTACATTAGCATTATCTTACCGACCGCCTCTGAGTTGGAGTAAAATGTTAGCTTTTTATGCATTTCGTCAAGTCGACAATATGGAAGTTATTGACGATGAATTAGGTCGTTATGGTCGAACATTTTCATTTGATGGGGTTGACGGTTTTTTTTATGTTTCGCCTAATATCGATAAACCCCAGCTGGATGTGAGTATTTACTTACTAGATGCTAACGATATTAAATCATTACATCATATTGTATTGCAGTTACGGCGTATGTTCGATTTAGATGCTGACATGGTCGTTATTCGCCAAGCATTGTTACCCATTATTACATTAGGAGCTCAAATTGACTCTGGCTTGCGTATTCCAGCCACGGGCAGTGTGTTTGAAGCTGCTTGTAGAGCTGTGTTAGGGCAACAAGTGAGTGTATTGCAAGCGACTAAGTTATTAAATTTACTGGTTAAGCATTATGGTACAACACTTCTCATTGATGGTAAGACTTGGCGATTATTTCCGACGCCAGAAACTATTGCTGCAGCATCATTGGATGAACTAAACATGCCTGGTGCTCGAAAATTAGCATTGAATGCTTTGGGGAAATTTGTACATCAACATGCAGACTCAACACCTGACGACTGGCTTGAAGTAAAAGGTATTGGTCCGTGGACTGTCGCGTACGCTAAGATGCGCGGCTTAAGTGATCCAGATATGTTTTTGAGTTCTGATTTAGTTATCAAAAAGCGCTTGTATGCGTTACATGAACAGGCGGGTCAATCCATTGAAACACCAAAATCATATTTAAGTATTGCTGCTGATATGACAAAACAAGCATCACCTTGGGGCAGTTACTTAACCTTTCAGCTTTGGGATCACGATCCTGTCGCTGCCAAAAACGGATAATTTTATGACCCATTTTACGTCGCCTAAGTGCCATGCCTTAGTTACAAGTCCTGTTGGCTTACTGTCGCTTAAAGCATCTGAGCATGGATTAACCCATTTACAGGTTGAGGATCTGGCTCAAAGGAGTTTAACGGTAAACGTTCATGCTCAAGTTGCTTTACCGCAAAGCGATATCGAGCCTGATCGCGCTATATTACTAGAGGCGCAGCGCCACATTGATGAAACTGTGATTCAGTTAGCTGAATATTTCGCTAAGACAAGGCAACAATTTGATGTGACCTTAGCGCCGAAAGGGACTGTGTTTCAACAAGAGGTTTGGCAAGCATTGAGTCAGTTGCCATTTGGAATGCGTTGCAGTTACAGTGATATCGCTAATACCATAGGTAGGCCTAAAGCGGTCAGAGCGGTAGGTGCAGCAAATGGCGCCAATCCGATAGCGATAATTGTCCCTTGCCATCGCGTGATAGGCAAGGGCGGCAAGCTAACTGGTTATGCTTATGGGCTTGAGATGAAACAGTGGTTACTCGACTTAGAAGGGATTGAACAAATTCGTTAATTTATCTGACTGCTGGGGTAAAGTACGTTAAAATGCGCGATTGATATTCATTTTTTGAGCGCATTTGATACATGACCCAAGCTTCTCTCGCGACGACTTTTGCTGAATTTGGCCTGCATACTCCATTGTTGGCAAGATTGGCTGAGCTTAATCACCTTCAGCCGACCCCTATTCAAGCTGAAACTATTCCAAGCACGCTAACTGGTAAAGATTTACTAGCAGGTGCCAATACCGGCTCGGGTAAAACAGCTGCTTTTGCGCTACCGATATTGCATCAATTAGTCAGTCGTCAAGCTGTATCATCTAAAGGAAATTTTGTTAGTGCGTTAGTTTTAGTGCCTACAAGAGAGTTAGCCAAGCAAGTTGCCGACAGCTTTAAATCCTATGCGGTTCACTTAAATGGTGACATTAAAGTGGTTGCGGCCTTTGGTGGTGTGTCTGTTAACACTCAGATGTTAGCATTGCGCGGTGGTGCTGATGTCGTGGTCGCAACACCAGGTCGTCTGCTCGATTTAGTTTCGTCTAACGCATTAAAGCTATCTCAAGTGTCAACTTTAGTGCTTGACGAAGCTGACCGTATGTTAAGCCTAGGTTTTACTGAAGAGCTTACTCAGGTGCTTGACTTACTTCCTAAGAAAAAACAGACGCTATTGTTTTCTGCCACTTTCCCTGATGAAGTTCGCCAACTAACGCAAGCGCTGCTAGTCAATCCGCTTGAGATACAATTACAAAGTGCTGAAGCAAGCACCTTAGTTCAGCGTGTCATGACGGTTAATCGTGAAAAAAAGACTGCCTTACTGGCTCATCTGCTTCAACAACATCAATGGCGTCAAGTGCTCATTTTTGTCGGCGCTAAAAATAGTTGTAATCATTTAGCTCAAAAATTAGCTAAACGTGGTATCACTGCTGAAGTCTTTCACGGAGATAAAGCGCAAGGTGCGCGAAGTCGAGTATTGGAAGGTTTTAAAGCCGGCGAGATTCAAGTGCTCATTGCAACAGACATTGCTGCCCGTGGTCTTGATATTGAAAAATTACCAGTGGTAATTAATTTTGACTTACCGCGCAGTCCAGCAGATTATATGCATCGAATTGGTCGAAGTGGACGTGCAGGAGAGGTCGGTTTAGCGTTGACCTTGCTGTCCCATGATGAGTATCATCACTTCAGTGTTATCGAGAAGAAGAATCAGATCCGCCTTGAGCGTGAACAAGTTGTTGGATTTGAGGCTGATGATGTAGTGCCCGAAAACGTGCTGGAACAACCTAAGCCAATGGCTAAGCCTGAAGGCAGTCGTAAAAAGAAACGTAAAAAGTTGTCCTCAGTTAATGTTGATATTTGGGCTAAAAAACCAGATTAGTAGTAGGTAATATGAAATATATTTTTTGGTTAGTTGATGGACAAGTTGCAGGTCGTAGTGGTCCAAACAAAGATGCATGGAACTTAGCTGAGTTACAGCAAGCGGGTTTCGGTGCAATTGCATCATTAAACAATGGTGAAGGTTGCGACACTAAGGCCATGGCAGAGTTAGGTATTCGTCATAAAGTATTTAATTTACCTGACAATATTCCACCTGAGCCTGAGGATTTAGCCATTTGTGCTGAAATACTACCTCAGGTACTCGCATTTATTCGTGAGTGTGAAGCTGATAATTTACCTGTGTTACTTCATTGTCGTTCAGGCATTAATCGTACTGAAGTGGTAATGGCTTATTACATGATGGAAAATGGTGCTGCGCCCTTACATGCCGTTAGTCAAGTGCGTAATGCCAGTGGTTTAGCGTTTGATGCTGATGGTTGGGATCAGTTTGTGTATGACGTGCTCTACGAGCTCCAATCTGCTTCAAACTAATTGAGTTAAATTTAAATATTGCATCAGGGAGACAATAGATGAGATCAATCATTGATTTCATCTATGTCTCCCTTCGTTGTTTTAAAGGGCTTAGATCAGCGTAAATATTTATGCTCATGAGTCATTTGATATATATTTTAGGCAGTTATGTCAGGTAATGCCTATAATGTGAATTGTCACACAGCATTTAGCTATTTGAAGTTTACGTTATTTTTTGAGCTGCCTTTTCCGTTGCATATAGACTAATCGTGGTGACAAGAGTATTGATAGCAATAGTCATTTGCGGCAAGCGGTTAACGTAACTTGATAACTCGGTAATATTTATCAAGAATTAATGACAAAAAATGATGTATTGAAGCGTGATCGCAATCGGCATTATATCAGTGCTGACTATTATTAGGTGAATTGCTAATTTTGTGATTTGTAATGCTATTTGTAGATAAATGACGATAAAAGCTAGTCTACATATTGCCAATAAATGCTATAGTGAAGTTGATTTCAGTCTTCAGATGAAGGGGTAATAATGAGTCCTAAAATAAGCAAAGCGAATCAATCACAGGGGCTGTTGCTTTTTAAGTTGAATCAAACACAATTATTTGCCTTGGGTACTCTAAAAATTCGTGAACTCGTACCGTATACTCCTTTAACTAAAATCCCGCATTCTCACCCTGCTATTCTTGGCGCGGCGACGATTCGTGGTATGACTATACCGGTTATTGATATGGCGGCTTCTATTGGCTATAAACCTGTGAGTGAATCTGAGCGAAAAGATTGCTACATCATCATTACCGATTGTCAGCGAATGGTCATTGGTTTTCTGGTGCGTGGCATTGATAAGATCATTGAGTGTAATTGGCGTAATATTGAGGCGCCTTCTGGCAACTTAGGCAAAAATGCCTTTTTAACTGGTGTCACTCGTTTTAATGATCAATTAGTGCAATTACTTGATGTCGAATTGTTATTATCGAAAATATTCCCTGATGATCCCATTAGTAATCGAGCAATATTAACCGATGTTCAACGTGAAAAATTATCACCATTGCGTATTTTGTTGGTGGACGATTCCAAAGTTGCCCGTAAACAATTATCCGATGCTCTGGACTCCATTAATATAGCGTATCAAGTTACCGCAGATGGCCGTGATGCATTGCAAATGATGCAGCTAGCCGCCGCAGAAAGAAAACCTATCGACTTATTGGTAAGTGATATTGAAATGCCAGGTCTAGATGGTTACGAATTAGCCTTCGAAGTTAAAAATAATCCGGCAATTGAGCATGCATATATTATTCTTCATACCTCATTATCGAGTGAAATAAGTGTTAGCCAAGCCAAGCAAGTTGGCGCAAATGAGGCATTAACGAAATTTGATGCTAAAGAGCTGATTGAAGCAATGCTTAGAGGCGCACAGGCATTACAACCAAGTTAATGGTGATATTTTTTGATATTTATTCATTTTTAACATGGTTAACAATTTTGTA
>NZ_JACJER010000176.1:0-7587 GCF_014164185.1 Shewanella sp. SG44-6
CTGCGACATAAGTAGCACCTAAACGAGTCGGTAATGCATAATCGAGTTGTACTGTACCACATTGCCATGCACGATCTAAACAGTCATGCAAAGTAAATTCGATTTTCGGGCCATAAAATGCACCTTCGCCCGGTAATATTTCATATTTAATATTATTATTGGCAAGCGCTTGCTTTAAAGCATCTTCTGCTCGGTCCCACATATCGTCATCGCCAATACGTTTTTCAGGACGCGTAGACAATTTAACCACGATATTTTCAAAACCAAATGTCGCGTATGTGTCATATACCATTTGAATACATGCACTAACTTCTGCTTGAACTTGGTCGTCAGTACAGAAAACATGTGCATCATCTTGTGTAAAGCCGCGTACGCGCATTAAACCATGAAGAGAACCCGATGGCTCATTACGATGACAACAACCAAACTCAGCCATACGTAACGGTAAGTCACGATAAGATTTTAACCCTTGGTTAAAAATCTGCACATGACCAGGACAGTTCATTGGCTTGATTGCGTATTCACGGTTTTCACTGTTAGTGGTGAACATGGCTTCGGCGTATTTATCCCAGTGGCCAGAACGTTCCCATAACACTCGATCCATCATAAGTGGACCTTTCACTTCTTGATAAGTGTATTGGCCTAACTTTTGACGAATGAACTTCTCGAGTTCTAAAAATATGCTCCAACCATCGTTATGCCAAAACACCATTCCTGGCGCTTCTTCTTGCATATGGTACAAATCTAATTGTTTACCAATTTTACGGTGATCGCGCTTAGCCGCTTCTTCTAGACGGACTAAATGTGTTTTGAGCGCTTTTTTGTCTGCCCATGCTGTACCGTATATACGTTGCAACATTTTATTGTCAGAATTACCACGCCAATATGCACCTGCCACGCTCATTAACTTAAAGTTTTGGCAAAAACGCATGTTTGGTACATGAGGGCCACGACACATGTCGATGTATTCTTCATGGTGATAAAGCGCTGGTGTTGCATCTTTACTGATGTTGTCATCAAGAATCGCAATTTTATACTCTTCACCGCGAGCGGTAAATGCATCACGAGCTTCTTGCCAAGAGACAACGTTTTTGACCACATCGTAGTTAGTTTTTGCAAGACTAAGCATGCGTTTTTCTAAGGCTTCAATGTCTTCATGGGTCAGTTTATGGTCTAAATCGATATCGTAATAAAACCCGTTGTCGATTGTGGGACCAATCGCCATTTTAGTTTCAGGCCACATTTGTTTGATCGCGTGACCAAGTAAATGCGCACAAGAATGGCGAAGGATTTCAACACCTTCTTCGTCTTTAGCCGTAATAATAGCTAATTCAGAATCTGCAGTAATTAAGTCAGTTGCATCTTTCAGTTCACCGTTAACGCGGCCAGCAATACACGCTTTTGCTAAACCAGGGCCGATGTCTAATGCAACATCAAGAGTCGAGACAGGCGTAGCAAACTCACGTTGGCTACCATCAGGCAGTGTAATAATAGGCATTAAATTTCCTTTTCCAGTGGTGACCCACACGTAGGGCCACATGGTAATTAAGTATGTTCTATTTGAACGAGAAACACGTTAATGAAATCAAGACAGTACAGGAGTCTTAGTTACCCAAAAACGTAATCGTTTATTTTATGCGATAAGCGCTTTAGCACGCAACCACACAATAGTGATTTAGTGATAAAATTCAGGTTTTATGCAGGAAAATAAGGTTAATACAAGCTATTGCAGTGTTAATCAAAAAAACCATTTTTAAGATTATTGACGGATATCGCTAAGCATAAGAAAAATAATAGTCTACAGCCGCTATAATGAATGATATAAATTCACCATACAACTAGTTGAAATAAAATACTTTATACATAAAATTGTAAGCTTAAATTTATTTTAAATGAATTAATTTTTAACCATGAGAATCATTCTTATGGATGATCCAAATGTTGAAATGCTCACTATACTTATTGAAACGAGTTAGTCAGTGAGGAGTACTCGCTATGAGATTACTTTCGCGTGTCATCAGTTGCCCCCACTGCGGGCATCATCAACATGTTGCTTTAGATACCAGTTCTGGTGATCAAGAATATTACGATAATTGCCGTATGTGCTGCAATCCGATATATATTCGGATGCATCTTGATGATAATCGTAAAATGATAGAACTTCATATCGACGCTGACGATGAACAAATTTACTGATCGATGATGACTTGCTTAAAATGAAGCAAGCCATATCGTTTTAACAGCTTATGCAAGTTGCTTTTTTGCGAGCACTCTTTCGACCGTATCAACGATCACCTGAGTTTGGCTGTCAATTTCGATATTGATTGTGTCACCAACACCGTATTGATTTAAATTGGTTAGTTTTAACGTTTCAGGAATTAAGTGCAAAACAAACCCACTGTCATTGACCTTTCCTACGGTTAAACTACAACCATTAATTCCCACAAAACCTTTATAGAAAATGTAGTTCATCCACTGCGGATCAACTTGGAGCTCTATATTATAATGTTCAGCGGTATTGCTAACCGCTTTAACTGTCGCCAGCGTATGCACATGACCAGATAGTATATGTCCACCTATTTCGGTGCCAAACGTCAACGAACGTTCTATATTCACTGAGTCACCAACCTGGGTATTGCCTAAGTTAGTCACGGCTAATGTTTCTTCCATTACATCAAAAAAAACCTTATCATTTAGTATCTTGGTTACCGTAAGGCAAACACCATTATTGGCTACGCTAGCACCTGTCACTAATCCTTGTGTTAACGCTGGTGTCATAGCGACTTCAAAGGTTTTAAGGCCGGTCGCATTGTTAATTGATACCACTTCACAAGTGGCTTGAACTATACCAGTAAACATAATTCTCTCGTTCCGTTATAGGTTTTTTAATGAATAATACAGGGTTTCAAATATCACGCTTAATCAAATTGGCGCTGCCAGTGCTGATAGCACAAGTTACACAAACCATGATGGGCTTTATTGATACTGTCATGGCTGGTCGCGTCAGTGCCGTCGATATGGCTGCTGTTGCGGTAGGAACCAGTCTTTGGTTACCGGCAATCTTATTCGTTCAAGGTTTATTAATGTCTTTTACGCCTGTCTTTTCTCAACATCATGGGGCGAATAATCAGCAAGCCATTCCCAAAATACTGTTTCAGGCAGGATATATTGCCATAATTGGCGGTATTGGTGTGATGTTCTTTCTTGCATCTTCTACTTATTTACTCGATTTAATGCATTTAGAACCTAAACTGCATGAATTAACGGTTGGATATATAGATGCTATTTTATGGGGAGCTATGCCGTTTGTCTTGTATCAAGTGCTTCGTGGTTGCAGTGAGGGGATCTCTTATACAATGCCAACCATGGTTATCGGGTTTATTGGATTAGCCGTCAATATACCGGCCAATTATGTGTTTATCTATGGCGGTTTTGGTATTCCTGCAATGGGTGGTGCCGGTTGTGGCGTCGCTACCGCACTGGTATTTTGGGCAATGCTAGCGGCGATGATTATTTATATGTTGGTTGATAAAACCTTTAAAGAACTTAAACCGTTTCAACAGTTTTATCGTCCGCACTTGGCGAGCATGTGGTCGATGATTAAACTGGGTATGCCAATTGCCTTGGCATTATTTTTTGAAGTGAGTCTATTTGCGGTGATCGCGTTATTTCTTGCCCCATTAGGCGCTAATGTTGTTGCAAGTCACCAAATCGCGCTTAATTTCTCTTCAATCATATTTATGCTGCCACTATCTATTGGTATTGCGGTCTCCATTCGTATTGGTTACTACCTTGGCCGTGGACAACCTGAAATATCGGCTCTTGTGGCCAAAGTAGGATTAGGTTTGTCTTTGTCATTAGCGGTATTAACCGCCCTACTGACAGTGATGTTTAGGCATGAAATAGCCTTGTTATACAATGACAACCCTGAAGTGGTCGCCTTAGCGGGTAGCCTAATGATGTTAGCTGCATTTTATCAAATCTCAGACTCAATCCAAGTTGTCGCAGCTGGTGCACTCAGAGGTTATAAAGATACTCGAAGTGCATTTTACATTACCTTGTTTTCCTATTGGTGTGTTGGTATGACTACCGGATATGTATTGGGCTATACCGATATGATTCTACCATCAATGGGGGCTCATGGATTTTGGATTGGATTAATTGCAGGATTAACATCAGCAGCAATTCTGTTTGCAATTAGGTTAAAGTATATTCAAAAGAAAGGCTTGGTATTTAGCCAAATAGGGTAATAACTGTAAATTATCAACGTTAAGCATGTAATTTTGCTTAACGTTGAAGCAAGTTGCACAGCAAATCACCATTTAGGCATAAATATGTTTTTTTTGCTTGCAAGCAGTAGGCTATCCAACTTACTATAGCGGCCGCTTTGAAGCGAAATGTTTTGAAGTGATACTGTAGTAAACAATACACCCGTAGCTCAGTTGGTTAGAGCACTACCTTGACATGGTAGGGGTCGGTGGTTCGAGTCCACTCGGGTGTACCACTCTTTTCAAAGAGTCTAAACATTGGAATTGTAATAAAAGTAAACAATACACCCGTAGCTCAGCTGGTTAGAGCACTACCTTGACATGGTAGGGGTCGGTGGTTCGAGTCCACTCGGGTGTACCATTTCTTGCTTTATCTCCTCGTTTTAAAAGCCTTTTTCAAGTCAGTCATATTACTAGAATTAACCTACCCTTTACCAAATCTGATTAATCTTGTGACAATTTATATTTTTTGATCTGCAAATTTATAGGGTTTCCTTGCATTATAAATTGGTCATTAGCAGTATGTAGATATAAAAAAGGCACAAATCACTAACGAGCTAAATATGTTTGTACAAGGTGTTTTGAAAACAACCTTTAATACTATCCTCATCTCCCCCAGCTTTGATTCTTAGGCCGTTAGTTAATCCTGTTCAGCCAAAAAACAGTCAAATTATTTGTCTTGTATGCTAATGGACATTCAATAACGTTGATACTCATGAGTCTATACACTTAGAACCCCGATTGTTGACTAAGATGATTTATCTACAGTCAAAAATCGGTCTAAGCAAGCATGAGCGACTACAAGTAAACTCATCTATTAAATTCTCCAGCGTTCAATCTTTAAACTGGATAATAAGATTATATTGGTCGCTTAACCTGATAAGCAGCTCTTTACTCATGGATACAGATTTAATGCTTTGTTGCTCACTATGCTTTGCCATATCACTAATGGCGACAACGCTTCGACTTATTTGTTCAGAAACGACCGATTGCTCTTCTATTGCTGTTGAAATTTGTGCATTTAAACCAGCTATTGCCGAAACTACATTGGTAATATTTTCGAAGGAATCACCAGTTGCATTAGCTAAAGCAACACATTTTTCCGATTGTTCATTACTTGAATTCATTGCTTTAATGGCTAGAATGGACTCCCCCCTTAACTCACCTAAAAGTTGACCAATCTCATTGGTTGATTGTTGAGAACGCATTGCTAGCGCCCTAACTTCATCGGCTACAACCGCAAATCCTCTTCCTTGTTCTCCCGCTCTTGCCGCTTCAATAGCCGCATTTAGTGCTAGTAAATTAGTCTGATCTGCAATACTGCTCATTTCACTAAGAACAGCTTCAATTGATTTAGTACCTTTAACTAAACGATCTATTGAATGGTCTACATTACTAAGTTGCTTTGATAACTCCTCAATAGCGGCAACCGTTTGAGTAACAATTTCTTGCCCTTTATTACTGCTATTTAAACCTTGCTGGGAAGATTGCGCAGCTCTACTTACAATACGAGCGACTTCTTGTATTGTTGAAGACATTTGATTAACCGCTGTCGCAACTTGATTGGTTTCACTCGTTTGTCTATTTAAGATGTTTTTAACGTCTTCGCCGCAATAAGAGGAGTCTTGCGCCAAGGTTGTCACTTTTTCTGAATCATCAGATACTCGACCAACTACCGCACTCAATTCTGCTTTACGCATTTTTAAAGCTAATTCTATGATGCCGGTTGCATCGTTATTACCTGAATATATGAAGCTCATTAGAGGATTATCAAACACAGCTTTTGCCGTTTTAACCACGCGAGAATATTTAGTCCTCCATGAGGAAAAAATAATTATTCCACAGAGTGATACAGCTAAAATAGCGCCATAAGAATGATGAATATAATTTGCACCCATAATGTTGAGTCTTTACTGAAGCTAATTTGCTTAAAGGGTTTACCCGTTGCAATTTTTCCGTATACAGAATCTGCTCTATGTTTTACATCACTGTCTAAATAAGTACGCACAGATTGATATTCAAACGTTTTACCCGTTTTGTCCTTTATTGGTGTTACAAAAGCATTTACCCAGTAGTAATCACCATTTTCATATTTATTTTTAACGGGTCCCATCCAGGAATTTCCAGCTTGAATATAGCTCCACATGTCTTTGAATGCCGCCTTAGGCATATCGGGGTGCCTGACCATGTTATGTGGCTTACCCATCATTTCATCTAAAGAAAACCCAGAGATATCACAAAAACTTTTGTTGGCGTACTTTATGTAACTGTTCAAATCTGTTGTAGAAAGGAGAATTTCGCTAGGCGAAAAAGTTTGTTCTTTACTCATGTAAGTTACTCATTAGTTAGTTTGTGTGAAATGTTTACTGTGGCAATACTTTCAGGCGTCTTTTGCAAGCAGTGAAATAATATTTTCAGATGTGAGTGGCTTACTAAAGTAGTAGCCTTGACCATAATCAGTTAATATTGAGGAGATGTTTGATTTTTTCCTCGAGTTCAATTCCTTCAGCCGTTACCATTAGATTTAAAGAACTCCCCAGCGATACAATGGTATTAACCAAAACCACTTTGATTTCATTGAAGTTATTATTATTGATCCCGCTAACGAAAGACTTGTCGACTTTTATGGATGTAATAGGATAATTAGCTAAATACTGTAGTGATGAATAACACGTGCCAAAGTCATCTAACGCTATACCAACGCCTATTTTCCTTAAATTCGCTAATGCTTGATCTAACATTAGTGAGGGCTCAATGAGTGTTTGTTCAGTAAGCTCTATCTCTAAACAACGTCCATCTAATTGATACGTTTCTAAAAGTTTTTCAATGGAACGTGAGAATGTCGGATCTTTCATCTGGTAAGGAGATATGTTTACCGCAACATGAAGCTCTTTTCCTGTTAAATCCTGCCAGTGCTTGATTGCTTCAAGGGATGTTTTTAACACAAAATCGCCGACCTTATTTATAAGGTTTTTTTTCTCGAGAATAGGAATGTAATCTTCTGGAACTAAATGACTGAAGCGAAAATTGTTCCATCGCAGCAATGCTTCAAAACCAATTATATTTTGAGATTTGATTTCGAATTTTGGTTGATAAACAAGGTAAAATTCATTATTTTCATAAGCTTGCTGCAAAGCTATTTCTAATGCGTAGTATTCAGCTGTCTGAATAAACATCGCATCCTCAAAATATGCATAAGCATTTATCCTGACTGTGGGCGTAATTGTGATCAATTAATTCGCAATGCTGATCTCGCTATGTATGACGCGAAAAAAAGTTTGGGTAAAAGCTCTTATGCATATTTTGAGGATGCGATGTT
>NZ_JACJER010000177.1:0-7502 GCF_014164185.1 Shewanella sp. SG44-6
CAATTTTGTAGCAAGTTGTCGGTAAGCTTCAATTTAATGCTTTCTTTATGAGCGAAGCTTAAATTTTTTTACTCATTTTGTATCAATACTAGACTTATCACACACCATCCTGATATATAGCTATGAGGCTTTTACAGTGTTCAGTATATTCGCTGTTCACAAGGTAATGCTTAACTTTAATGAGGGAGTGCTATCCCTGAAAACGGAATGATTGAAGTGTGTTAATTGAGCGTGTTGAATTGATCGTACATCAATGAGTAAAACAGCAGGGTGTTTTCAGTAATAGCATTGATATTATCAATGATGTTGTCAGTATTAAAACGTATGTTTTATATCACCACATGCAGTGGGTGATAACTGTTCAGATATGATTAACATTTTGATGTTTCCCTTTCTAAAGATAAGTAAAACCTTGATCATAAAAAGCTATAAATATAATAATCATAGGTTAAGTAATGAATCAAAAAACATCACTATTCGCTCGTATCGCTCACGGTAGCCTTGTGCTTCAAATTATCAGCGGGATCATTTTGGGTGTGGTCCTGGCAAGTATTTCTACAACTGGTGCCAACAATGTGGCTTTTTTAGGCTCACTCTTTGTGGGAGCTTTAAAGGCGATTGCGCCAATACTGGTTTTTGTTTTGGTGGCATCATCTATTGCTAATCAAAAGAAAAATAGCCAAACCAATATGCGTCCGATTATTGGGCTATATCTTCTGGGAACCTTTGCTGCAGCATTAACCGCAGTGTTATTTAGTTTTGCGTTTCCAACCACTTTACTATTAACCGCCGGAATTGAAGGCTCAAATCCTCCTCAAGGCATTAGTGAAGTTATCAATACCTTATTATTTAAAATTGTCGATAATCCAGTTAATGCATTATTAACCGGTAATTATATTGGCATTTTGGTGTGGGGGGCAGGCTTAGGGATAACTATGCATCATGCCAGTGACAGTACTAAGAGAATGCTTTCTGATGTCAGTGATGCAGTGTCGAATATTGTCCGCTTTGTTATCCGTTTAGCACCTATCGGTATTTTCGGCTTAGTGGCTGCTACCTTTGCCGAAACAGGTTTTGAAGCCATAGCGGGCTATGGTCAATTACTGATGGTGTTAGTGGGATCGATGCTATTTATTGCTTTGGTGGTTAACCCTATTATTGTGTATGTCAAAATTAAACGTAATCCTTATCCATTAGTGTTTAAGTGTTTACGTGAAAGTGGGGTTACGGCATTTTTTACTCGTTCTAGTGCAGCCAATATCCCGGTAAACATGGCTTTATGTGAAGAACTTAAATTGCATAAAGACACCTATTCAGTGTCTATTCCTCTTGGTGCAACCATCAATATGGGCGGTGCAGCGATTACTATTACGGTATTAACTTTAGCTGCTGCAAA
This sequence comes from Shewanella sp. SG44-6, assembly GCF_014164185.1. Taxonomy (NCBI): domain Bacteria; kingdom Pseudomonadati; phylum Pseudomonadota; class Gammaproteobacteria; order Alteromonadales; family Shewanellaceae; genus Shewanella; species Shewanella sp. SG44-6. The sequence goes on from NZ_JACJER010000177.1 coordinate 1,397, forward strand.
TACATTGGGAATTCAAGTCGATTTTATGACGGCACTGTTATTGAGTGTTATTGCTTCTGTTTCAGCTTGTGGTGCATCAGGTGTTGCCGGTGGGTCGCTATTGTTGATTCCATTAGCATGTAGCTTATTTGGTATTTCTAATGATGTTGCGATGCAAGTGGTGGCTGTTGGCTTTATCATTGGAGTGATCCAAGACTCTGCTGAAACAGCATTGAATAGCTCTACGGATGTGATATTTACCGCTGCAGCATGTGAAGCCGCTGAAGCGAAAGAAGCTGCTCAAGCTAGTTAATGTTATGACACTGATTAAAAAATGCTGACGTCACCGCGTCAGCATTTTTTTTCGTCTAATCTGGCTTCACTTATATTATTAAAATGGATGTTGACTAAAAAAAGTCATTTCAGCTTGGCTGTAAGGGTGAGTAATTGTCAGTGACTGTGCATGCAAGTTTAAACGTTTACTGGCATTGATCGTTGCTGCATCACCATAAAATTCATCGCCTAAAATAGCATGACCAAGGGATAACATATGCACCCTAAGTTGATGAGTGCGACCCGTATGCGGCTTAAGTTCCATCAAGGTTGAGTGTGGTCTATGTTCAAGTACTTGGAAGTAGGTTAACGCAGCTTTGCCTGTGCTGGTGAGCATTTGAAATGGCGGCGAATCAGGATTTGGGCCGATAGCAAAGTTTACTTTCCCCTGCTGTTCATCGACGTGGCCAGTGACTTCTGCAATATACACTTTTTTGGCTTGGCGATTTTGAAATTGAATTTTTAAATGTGATTCGGCTTTTTTGGTTCGCGCAAAAATCATAATACCCGAGGTGTCGCAATCTAAACGATGGATCAAAATGGCTTCAGGATGGCATAGTTGCAAGCGGGTTATTGCGGTATCAAATGTGTCTAGCGAGCGTCCTGGGTTTGATAATAACCCAGAAGGTTTATTAATCACGATAATATCACGGTCTTTATAGCGAATGTCCAACCAAGGAATAGATGGCGGCTTATATGTAAAGATGTGCATGATAAGGTGTTCTCTTTGATTGAGTCTGATTCAGGTAAGATGTGTGGCACTGATGCTTATGAGTACTCAGCCATGCGCACTTATGGCGCGAATAATAACAAAATTTTGCCAATAACAAAAAAATCAATTATCCAATTGATATAGAGATGTTTGGCTAAAGGTTGTTTACCAAGTCGCTAACCACAAGCGCAACGACATGCCCCAACTGCTGGTTACGCCTGAGGTGACAAAGCGAATATTGTTATTCGTATCGATGATATAAATCGCGGGTAGAGCCATTGCGCCCCATTGTTGGCTTAATGATATTGCCTGAGGTTGGTTTTGTTGATTGATCACCTCAAAACGATAATCATGCTGCTGCATAAAGGTTGTTATTTCAGCATCGGTACCTGATGCAACTGCAATAGAAACCACTTGATAATCTTGATCTGAATTGACCGAGTTAACCATAGGCGAGGTGACTTGGCATATCGGGCACCAAGTACCCCAAAAATATACCAACGTAGGTTTATTGCTGATACTCAAAGAGTTGGATTGCTGTTCCATCTCAATAGATGTTGAGGTAAACAGTGATATGGGTTTATTAGTTATCGAGTGTGCTTCAATTGGGACAGCAGCACCTTTGCGCATATCTCGTTGCAAATAACTGGCAATAAAAAATAATGCTATTCCAATGAGTGTGATATCACGAAGGCTTGTAAGCCAAAATCGCTTGGATTTGAGGGTAGATTTTAGGTTGATTACCCATGATGGCATACTTAATTCACTCCTGTTATTACTCTCTATAATGGTAAATATTCAGCAGGCGTTTTACGACTATACAATCTGCTATAGGCCATCAATTGCGGATAAAAGGTTCTAAATGCAATTTCGATGTCAACATAAATTTTATCAATATCTTTAATGGCATGGTCAAACAATTCAGGTTTTGATAATCGCTTACTAACCCCTTTAATCGCCTGGTTTAACCCTGGCCTTGTTTGATAACTACTTAACCAATCCTGCTCAATAATTTGTGGCGCTATTGCTTGTAATGTCGAAGGGAGTTCAAGTGTCGTATTGAGCTGATGGTAGGCTTTTTGACAAAACTCATCTAGTGGCTGGTGATGGTACTCTTCCCAATAAAAGGCTAAATAATGATCAAATACTAGGTCAATCAATATGGGGGCTACCCGACGTGAGGTTTTAGGGAATAACTTGAGCAAATCGATAATAATTTCATGACTGTCAGTAATTTGGTCTATTTGACGGTGTAGCCATATTCCTTGCTGCAGATGCTTCGGATGTTGGCTAATGTTACCTTTGGCGAAATCTCCCGACAAATTAGCTACTAGGTGAGTATTGCTGATGTCGGCTAAATGTAAGTGAGCTAGAAAGTTCATAAATGGTACTTCTAATTTTATTATTTTACAGTATGATACAAGCCGTTTGTAACGAACTGTTACAATTAGGCTAGAGTGTGAACTTAATCATAACGATTTATATAAAAATGTCATTGAGTATTGGACATCATTATTGTTGTGACATGCTCAAATATAACAGCCGTTAAAGGGTATATGATTAATCTTAAGGGTCAAGGATGATGAAGAGTTTGATAAAAAAGTTATTAGGTAGGCCTACAGTACCTAAGAGAAATAAAGTACACATAGATATGCGCTACGAAGAACATTCATATAAGTCGAATCAACCATTTAATGACGCTAAGCCCAATTCGATTGATATAGATGATATTGCTACAGAGGTTATTAAACAAAAACCGCCAAAAAAGTAATCAGTAAACTTGATCTTAACCGGCGCTCGCCATAGACTAGCGGCCGTTTTTACTGTTGAGATTATACCATGCGCGTTGCAGATTTTTCGTTCGAACTTCCAGATGAGCTGATTGCTCGCTATCCGACAGCACAACGCAATGCTTCGCGTTTACTCACGCTAAGTGGCGAAAACGGTCAGCTTGCCGACAAACAATTCACCGATTTACTCAATTTGATCAATCCTGGTGATTTGATGGTGTTTAATAACACTCGAGTTATTCCAGCGCGATTATTCGGGCAAAAATCTACGGGTGGGAAGCTTGAAATTCTCGTAGAACGTATGCTTGACGACAAACGTATTTTGGCCCACGTTCGCAGTTCTAAATCCCCTAAAGTTGATACTCTTATCGACTTAGATGGCGGATATCAAATGAAAATGTTGGCCCGTCATGATGCCTTGTTCGAACTTGAGCTTCTGTCTGATAAAAGTGTATTAGCAGTGCTTGAAGATGTCGGCCATATGCCTCTGCCTCCTTATATCGACCGTCCAGATGAAGACGCTGATAAAGAGCGTTATCAAACGGTATATAACCAAACGCCAGGTGCTGTGGCTGCGCCAACGGCAGGTTTACACTTTGACGATGCCATGTTGGCTGAATTAAAAGCTAAAGGTGTCAATATTGCTTTTGTGACCTTGCATGTAGGTGCAGGTACGTTTCAACCGGTTCGAGTTGATAATATTCTTGAGCACAAAATGCATTCAGAGTGGGCTAATGTTTGCCAAGATGTCGTTGATCTCATCGCGCAAACCAAAGCCAATGGTCATCGTGTGATTGCCGTCGGAACAACGTCTGTTCGTTCGCTTGAAAGTGCAGCCAGAGCCAGTAGCGATGGCCCATTACAAGCCTTCTGTGGTGATACAGATATTTTTATTTATCCCGGTTTTCAATTTAAAATCGTTGATGCCATGGTGACCAATTTTCATTTGCCTGAGTCGACATTGATCATGCTATTAAGTGCTTTTGCTGGTTTTGATGAAGTGATGAACGCTTATCAACATGCTATTACGCAGAAATATCGCTTTTTTAGCTATGGTGATGCCATGTTTGTGACGAAAAAAGCCCCCTAAGCAACGAATTTGATTTAAAATACTCGCCCACAATAGTGGGCGTTTTTTTGATTTAATGTCTCAGTAACCTTGAAGCATTAAGATTTGCCCTCATTACTATGAAACTAAACGAGTCAGACTGTTTATCTGGCAAGGTGATTTATGAAATTTGAATTAGATACAACAGATGGTCGAGCACGTCGCGGACGTCTTATTTTTGATCGTGGTACCGTAGAAACGCCAGCATTTATGCCAGTGGGAACATACGGTACCGTAAAAGGGATGACGCCGGAAGAAGTGCGCGCGACGGGTGCCGATATTTTATTGGGTAACACCTTCCATTTATGGCTGCGTCCAGGTGAAGAAATCATGCGTAAGCATGGTGACTTGCACGATTTTATGAATTGGCAGCGTCCAATTCTAACGGACTCAGGCGGATTCCAAGTGTTCAGCTTAGGTGACATCCGTAAAATAACCGAAGAAGGTGTGCATTTTCGTTCACCGATTAACGGTGAAAAGATTTTCTTAGACCCAGAAAAATCAATGCAAATTCAGGATTCTTTGGGTTCTGACGTGGTGATGATTTTTGATGAATGTACTCCATATCCAGCAACTCATGACGAAGCGCGTAAATCGATGCAAATGTCATTGCGTTGGGCAAAACGCTCGCGAGATGAGTTTGACCGCTTAGAAAATCCAAACTCTTTGTTTGGTATTATTCAAGGTGGAGTATTTGAAGACTTACGTGACGAGAGTATAAAGGGTCTCTTAGATATTGGTTTTGATGGCTATGCCGTTGGTGGTTTAGCCGTGGGCGAGCCTAAAGCTGACATGCACCGCATTTTAGAGCATGTTTGTCCGCAGATCCCTGCTGACAAACCTCGCTACTTGATGGGCGTAGGTAAACCTGAAGACTTAGTTGAGGGCGTGCGTCGCGGTGTGGATATGTTCGACTGTGTTATGCCAACGCGTAATGCCCGTAATGGTCATTTATTTACTAGTGAAGGTGTGATTAAAATCCGCAATGCGCGTCATCGCGATGATACATCAACATTAGATCCTAAGTGTGATTGTTACACCTGTAAAAACTATTCACGTGCATATTTATACCATTTAGATCGTTGTAATGAAATTTTAGGTGCGCGTTTAAACACCATCCATAATTTACGATATTATCAAATGTTGATGGAAGGTTTGCGTGGCGCAATTGAGACAGGTACATTAGACACCTTTGTTAAGGAGTTCTACACCAGTTTCGGTCGTGAAGTACCTGAATTAACCGTTTAATTTTAGCTAATAAGAAGAGAGAACTATGTTTATTTCAAATGCATATGCAAACCCAATCAGTGGCGCTGCCGGTGGCGAAACCATGCAGTTAATTTTCATGCTAGTCATGTTTGGATTAATTTTTTACTTCATGATTTTCCGTCCGCAGTCAAAGCGTGTTAAAGAACACAAAAACTTAATGGCCTCTATTTCAAAAGGTGATGAAGTATTAACCAGTGGTGGCATTCTAGGCAAAGTAACCAAAATCGGTGAAGAAAGTGATTATGTGTTATTAGCTATTAACGATAACAACCAAATCACGATCAAAAAGGATTATATTGCAGCGGTATTGCCTAAAGGTTCTATCCAGTCGTTATAAAGCCAAGAGGGCTATGGTGTGTTAAATAAATACCCAATGTGGAAAAATATCATGGTGATGCTCATCATCGCCATTGGTAGTTTTTATGCAATACCAAATTTGTTTGGTGAAGATCATGCAGTACAGATCGTCGCAACCCGCGGCGCTGAAGTCACTGCATCGACTCAAACGACTGTGGTTGATTTATTAGAGAGTCAGGGTATTGCGGTAAAGCGTGCCGAGCTTGAAAATGGTCAGTTATTAGTTCGTGTGCAAAATCCTGAGCAGCAGCTGTTGGCAAAAGAGTCTATTGCTGAACTGCTTGGCCAGAAATATACCGTTGCATTGAACTTAGCACCGGCAACCCCAAAATGGCTTGAAGCTGTTGGTGGTTCGCCGATGAAATTAGGTTTAGATTTGCGTGGCGGTGTTCACTTCTTAATGGAAGTGGATATGGGCGAAGCAATCCGTAAAATGGAAGAAGCTAAAATAGCTGATTTCAGAAGCCAACTTCGTGAAGAGAAAATTCGTTACGCAGGTATTCGTAAAACCCCAAAAGGGATTGCGATTAAGTTTCGTGACGCTGCAACTGTTGACCA
>NZ_JACJER010000178.1:0-7409 GCF_014164185.1 Shewanella sp. SG44-6
CAACTAATGGTGGGTAAAGCGGGTTCATGGTAAAGCTTATTCACTTCAACATGAATAACATTATGAATACCCATCACCAAGGAAGTGAAACCTGAAAAACGTGTCATTACACCGGTATGTCTAGTGGCTAATCCTGAAAACAAATACTGTCCAAAGGCTTTTACTACTTGTTGCAGAGGAACATTGAGCAGCGCAGCAACATCGGTTGCAATGGCAAATAGCTCCGTTTCAGGGTAGTTTTTAGCAGACACATAAACCCGATTTTGTGGCGTATGTTTTTCAAGTAATGTGTTCCAAACCTCCATGCCAGCTTGTTCAACTATCATTTCTTCAAGCACATTAAAGATAATGCCTTTCATAGCGCCTCTCAATTTTAGTCTATGTGAAATAAAGTACAGAGTGTAACTTGTCTTATTTGTCCCCTGAGTATGGCAATGATTGCAGCGTAAAACCAGTGTTTAAAATAAATACTAATAGTTTTTGACATTCAAGGTTGTCGTCACCATAATGTTTAGAGGACAAATGAGACAATGTGGAGATTGTAATGCCGATACCTGTAACCATTGCCGACGATTCAATGATGTCAAGAAAAGTCGTTAGACGGGCTTTACCCGCGGATTGGGATATTGAAATAACCGAGGTCACTAACGGTAAAGAAGCTCTTGAGGCCGTTGAAGCTGGAAAAGCTGACGTTCTTTTCCTAGACTTAACTATGCCTGAACTCGATGGCTTTGGTGTACTCAGCTACTTAAATGAGCATAAAACGAAAACTATCGTCATTGTGATTAGTGCCGATATACAGCCAGAAGCGAAAAAGTTAGTCGACAAGCTTGGAGCGTTTCGGTTTTTGCACAAGCCATTGAACTCTGAGCAATTATCACAAGCATTAACAGATGTGGGGTTGATATGATTTATCAATTAAGTGAACTGCAGCGTGATGCATTACAGGAGTTGATGAATATTTCAATGGGCCAAGCAGCCAATTCGTTAGCGAGGTTAATTGGCGCTAAAATTACCCTTTCTATTCCACTCATTTCCTCTGTTACCCCCACTGAATTTGTCGATATGATCAGTTCAGATGTCATGTGGCATACTCGGCAATCTTTTTTGGGCACAGTAAAGGGTGAGGTCGTTTCGCTACAATCGCATGCGGGGTGTGAAGCCATTGCTGAGCTGATGGATTATGAGCTGCCTTTGTCAGATATTACCCGCGAAGAGCTTTTGCTTGAACTGTCAAATATTCTTGCTGGAGCTTGTTTAAATGGTTTTGCCGAGCAGTTAGAACTGACCACTAAGCTGAGCATGCCGACAGTATTTGAACCGGAAAAACTGTCGCCAGAACACTATCGTTGGGCTCACACTTTACTCATGGAAGTTGAATTTAAAGTAGAGTCCAGTCATTTTGATTCAAAAATTGTTATTTGTTTAGAAGCAGAGTCAATTTCGACGTTATTAAGTCGATTAAATAGCTTGTTGGAGTAACGATGACGACCCTCGCAGTATTAGAGAATCTGACTGCAAAATTGCCTTTAGGGGTATGTGTTCTTAATGAGCAATTAGAAATAGAGTACTGGAATGACTTTTTTGCTGATCGGCTGAACATCAGTTGTGACCAAGTAAAAGGGCAAAATTTGCTGACTCTTTTCCCAAATGAAGCAAAATATTTAAAGAAAAAGATCAACAGTGTGTTTGTATTGAACAATGCTAGTTTTTCATATTGGGAGCACAGACCACACGTATTTTTATTCAGTAGTAGCCGCCCAATCACAGGCGAAGAAACATTAATGTACCAAAACATTGAGTTTATACCGTTACACGTTAGTAATAATGTGGTTAAAACCGTATGCATGATAGTACAAGACGTCACTGAGTTGGCGAGTTATTACCAGGGTAAGAAACAACTTTCTGAAGAGTTAGCACAAGAACACTCAGCATTACTGGCGCTAAACACTAAACTGGAAGCCGCGCAGAATCAGTTATTACAAGCAGACAAAATGGCTGCCATTGGGCAGTTGGCTGCGGGCGTCGCTCATGAGATAAACAATCCTATTGGTTTTATTCATTCTAATTTACAAAGCCTACAAGATTATTCAACTAAGCTTTTAAATTTGATCAGCTTTTATGAAAAGGTGGTGAATAAAACCCAAAACAAAACCTTTATGGCTTTGCAGCAAGAAATGCAAGAGCGCAGTCAATATTCGTTTTTACGTGAAGACATGCCTGAATTAATTAATGAGTCAATTACCGGAATAGATCGGGTCACTGATATTATAAAAAATCTTAAAGTGTTTTCACATGTCGACAGTAGTGAATGGCAGCATGCTAATATTATTGAAGGTATTGAAAATACGTTAAAAATTGCCAACAGTCAGCTTAAATATAATGTTGAAGTCCATCGCGAATTTCAGCAGCCATTACCGGCATTATTTTGCCAGCCAATGCAGTTAAACCAGGTGTTTTTGAATTTAATTGTCAATTCAGCCCAGGCTATTGATGGTAAAGGGCACATTTACATTAAGGTATCGGCGAGCAGCACAGCATTGGTTATCGAAATAAAAGATACCGGTTGTGGCATAAGTGAATCGGCACAGCGTAAAATTTTTGAACCATTTTACACCACTAAACCTGTAGGTCAGGGGACCGGCTTGGGATTGTCATTGTCTTATAGTATCGTGCAAAAACACAAAGGTAGTATTGTGGTAAGCTCCGAGCTTGATGTGGGCACCACCTTTATAATAACCCTGCCATTATTAACGCCTAGTGACCTTGAAACACCATCATAGTAAGCGATCTTAACAAGAGAACAATTGCGTTAAGCGCGCATTAAACTCATTACACACTTGATTAAGATTGCCCCCATCTCTTAGCGCGGCTTCTGCCTGTTGTGCTGTTGCACTCACGTCGTGTAACCCTAAGCAGGCACTGGTTCCCTTAATTTTATGTAATAGCATGACAACTTGTTTATGCTCTGAGGTTGCAGCAAGCAAGTTTAACTCGTCAGGTATGGCGCGTAAACTTTCCAAGTAGTCCTGTCGTAACTCGTCGAATCCGTCCATCTCTTGTTGTGCACTCATACTAGTAATATCTTCATTAGGCAGTGTTATATCATGTTTTGATAAACAAAATTGTATGGTATTTAACAGTTGTGTTTTATCGATAGGCTTGCAAAGCGTTGCGTTAAAAGGTGATACGGTGTCGCTTACAGGGTGCTGTTCAAACACATCTGCACTCAGTGAAATAATCACCGATTCAAACCCATGACGTCTCATTGCTTGACCCGCGCTCAAGCCATCCATTATTGGCATTTGCTGATCCATAATAATGATATCTGGGCGATGTTTGAGGGCAATATCCAAGGCTTGTTGACCATTCTCCGCAAACAATAACTCCATATTAAGTGACTTAACGTAAGCAGCCACTAAGATGCGAATGTCTTCGACATCATCAACAATGAGCAATTTTCTACCATGACTTGCACTGGTAGGCAATTCAGTTGCTATTACAGTCGAGTCTTTTATTGGTTTTTGCAAAGCGCTGTGGGTGTTAAAACTCAGCATGAAAGTCGACCCTTGACCAATCTCGCTGGTTACCGTGAGTGATATGTCCATTGCATCAGCAAGTTGTTTGCTAATATACAAGCCAAGTCCTGTACCGCCATAATCTCGACTCGTGCTGGAATTGGCTTGGGTAAATGCCTCAAACAGGGTGGACTGTTGCTGTTTGCTAATGCCAATACCTTGGTCTATTACTTTGATGCTACAGCTTTGCGCAGTTGTTTTTTCAGCTTTAAGGGTAATCGATCCTGTGGCGGTAAACTTTACCGCGTTACTGAGTAAGTTAAGTAATATTTGTTGTAATCGGAAAGGGTCGGCCATGATATGAACGTCAGCAATGTCACTGACATCATAGTCAATAGACAAGCCCTTTTTGTGCGCCATTTGTGCCGTGCTATCGATAAAGTCAGTCATAAAATGGGCAAGATTAATCGATTCTAATGCGATGCGCATTTTGCCTTGCTCAATTTTAGCTGTATCGAGAATATCATCAATTACATTTTGTAAGTGCAGAGTATTTTGATTTATACGATTAAGCGTGCGGTAGGTATCGCCCGTCGCTTCACTAAGCAGTTCTTCAGTAAAACCCTTAATAATAGTAATCGGTGTGCGGATCTCGTGACTCATGTTTGCTAGAAACCGGGTTTTAATTTCTGCGAGCAGTTTTGCTTTATCACGTTCTTGTTCCAGTTGCTGAGTTCTGTCTTTGACTCTTGCTTCTAATTCATTATTGAGAGTGCTCACTTCAGCCATTGATTTGTGCATAGCTTTGCGAGAATCGATTACTCGCTTTTGCAAACCATTAATACTTTCAGACAATACTTCAAACTCAAGTGCTGTGGTGGTAAATGTCAGAGGCTGTGTATTAGGATTATCAGATCGCCAGCGATGAGTGTGGCGGGTAATTTGTTCTAATGTATTGGTGTACCGATGAATTAATCGCCCAGACAACACTGTGATGTATTGCAGCAATAACAGCGCTGATATCATCGCAATCGATAAATAAATAAAATAGCGAATCACAAATGAGCGGGTGTCTAAATAGTACAGCGCAGTCCAATTCAATTCGTCTAGGTGTTTTCGTATAACGATATAACGACCGTCTGATGTGAAGGAAATTGGTTCAACTTTATTGAATATATGCTGTCCAAATACAGAGCTTGTGAAAGGTGTCATTAATGGCCGTTCTGTCCAGACACGACCTAACTGTCCTAAGGTATCGCTACCCCAAATTTTCTTCGAGTCTCTGTCGAGTAAAATACGGTTAGAATCCATATCATCTGAAGACTTAAAGGTATTGGTTAACGTTTTAAGATTGACAGAAATCTCGACGACCCCATCAAATGTGCCATTTTGGAAAAGCGGTGCGCTGACCGCAAATAATCGATCTTCACCCAGTCCTCTTCCCTGAAAGGTCTCACTGACATAGCTTTTGCCCAGTTCCTTAGGTTTACTGAAATAACTCCGGTCGGCAACCGATGTCTTTTGCATTTTACTGTTAGGTAAGTCGGCTTTATAAAATAGTGAAATAAGGCCATTCTTATCGGTGACCAGTGCAGATATCAGCTCTTCTTGTTGCTCAGTTAACTTACGTAATGTGTTTTGGTCAATATTGTCATGTCCTAAACTGGCGATAAGTTCTGTATTGCCGATATACCGTTCGATATGACGTTGAATTTCATTAATAAATTTACTTTGTTCATTATCGTAATACTGCAGAACGGATGATATGTGGAGACTGATAGCACCTTGTAAAATAAATGCGATTAAAATCGTGCAGGGGACGGCGCTATACAAACCAATTCGATGACTTAACTGTAGCTTTAAGCTTTGATTTTTTTGATTTTTTGGTGTGATTGTTATGACATTTAGCATTAACGCCGTTTTTGTACATAAAATAAAAATACAACCGTTTAACAGTGTGGCACTGACTAATAACGCTGGCGATTCAGTAAAAATGGGATACGCAAATTGATGGTAGATAAAGCCTATGGCGACAGTATAAACCCCCATTACTCGCCAAAGAGGTTGTTTCAAATTTAATGTTAATAACATCAAGCAAAACAGCTGCAAGATACTGTTAAATAATTCAATATTACTTGCTATTGGAACGCTGACGATAGCAAGAGCCAACAGAGACCAGATAAAACCTAAGCGAATGAGGATAATTGAAAAGGCAATGTTACCGATGAGAAAAGGTACGACAATAGGCAGTTCGATCGCCATAGCATTGGCGATAAATCCCAACAGCGTTGTGGTGCAAAAAAACCATAATCGTCTTAATGAAAACGACTTTGAGTAAAATAGTCTGGTAACAATATCCATCATATCGGCACGATTACCTGTAAAAAGTGCGGGTAAATATTATTGTTAATTCGGTTGTTGGGTTGATCATATATTTTATTCTTCCTGGGTATCCGTTTGTTCAACTCGCTCTGCTTTGATGAGCAATTTTTCGTTATTTTTTGTCTGATAGCGGTATAAGTTCTGCAGTGTTTTCTCGCAAAACACATGGCCTTTAGGTAATAACAACATGTGTTTACGATTGTATAAATTTTGAGTTAAGCGCATACCTTCGGTGATTTGTTCAATAAGCAGACCATCATCTAATTGCGCATCTGAATGGTTAATCGTTTCTTGGTCCTGGTAAGCAGTAATGATTTGCCCTAGCACATTGACGACTTTGGGGTCATACACGTTACCTTGCTGTAGTTTTATGTGTTTATATATTTCTTCTTTGGTGAGGTCTTTAGTATGGTCTTTTGCATTTTGTTGTTCAAATAACGCTAACCAAAAGTCTCTTGCAACGGCTAATATACGAGCCCCAATATGAATGTTTTGTGCCACTTTTTGTAACGGTTCACCCGTACCGTTATAGTGCTCATATTGACTGCCAATGATCTCACTCATCGTCGATAGGTGAACCGCTGGTGCCAGCATTTCTTCTGCCAATTGCGGGTGTTGAAAAAAGCGTTTTTGGGCTGCACTACTGAGTTGGTCGTAGGGGCCTGTAAGACAATGTGCAGGCAAGCCTAGTTTACCCAGTTCACAGTATAGACCTGCTTTACTAATTAACTCGACATGAGCTTTATTCATCTTTAATGCAGTGGCTATGTGACCACATGTTTCACTCACTTGCAGTGCAAACTTGCCATTTAATGCTGGATTAATACTGATCAAATTATAAAGAACTTCAAGTGTGGCTTTTTGCTCATTACCACGTGTACTGGCCAACAGTTTGTATTGATATAATGTCTTTTTCAATTGAGTGGTTCGTTGCTGAACCATCTCTTCTAAGTTATTGTTTAATTGTTTTAGTTGCTTGTTCTGCAGAGTAATTTTTTTTGTCAGCAACTTGTTCGCTTCTACGAGACGATAGATTTCTAAGCCTTCATGAACTTGAGCAAGTAGCTCTGCGTTATCCCAAGGTTTTTGAATATAACGATGAATTTTACCCACATTAATCGCACTAACGGTTGATTGAATATCAGAATACCCAGTCATTAAAATACGATAAGCATCCGGTTGAAGTACTGCCGCCTGTGCAAGGAATTCAGCACCTGTCATATTAGGCATACGCATATCTGAAATAATGATATTAACTTTTTCTGTTTGCATAAGTTCAAGCGCTTGTTGGCCACTTGATGACAGTAATAGTTTCACTTTTGAAGACATAAATAAACGTTGCAGCGACTTCAAGATGCTGGTCTCGTCGTCGACACACAAAATAATAGGCATTGATGTTTCTAATGAGCTCATAATGTCCTTAATTTCTCGCTTGTCTTATTTGTCTCTTAGATTAAGTTATGCTATAACGGTTAATTAATCAAGATATATGATGGATAACATTCTATG